>JAUTCN010000004.1 GCA_030673965.1 Fusobacterium sp. JB019
AGACAACTTGTTAAAATAATTAGAGAAGAAGGAGCTATGAAAGCTATTATCACTTCTGAAGATTTAACAGAAAAAGAACTAGCTGAAAAATTTAACAGTTTTGATAATTCAAAAGCTGTCAGTGAAGTTAGTACAAAAGAAATTTATAAAATTCCTGGTTCTGGTAAAAAAGTTGGTGTTATGGATTTTGGAATAAAAAGAAATATCCTTAGAAATTTTGAAAACAGAAACTGTGATCTTGTTGTTTTCCCATGGAATACTACAGCAGAAGAAATTTTAAAATATGACTTAGATGGTTTGTTCTTATCTAATGGACCTGGAGATCCTGCTGATTTAGAAGATGTTATTTCTGAAATTAAAAAAATAGTTGGAAAACTACCAATAGCTGGAATTTGCTTAGGACAACAATTATTAGCTTGGGCTTTAGGAGGTTCTACAACAAAATTAAAATATGGTCATAGAGGTTGTAATCATCCAGTTAAAGATTTAGATAGAAATAGAATCTATATTACTTCTCAAAACCATGGATATGTAGTTGACAAAGTTCCTGATTCTATGAGAGTTACTCATATTAATCTAAATGATAATTCTATTGAAGGTCTAAGAAGTGATGATTTACATATTATGAGTGTTCAATACCATCCTGAGGCTTGGCCTGGACCAGAAGATAACAACTATTTATTTGATGACTTCTTAGAATTATTCGAATATAAATTTAAAAAATAACTATAAATTGTAGGATATTTATTGATTTTAATTATTAATATTTAAATTGGAGGGTTTTAATGATAGATAAAAATATAAAGAAAACATTAGTTATAGGTTCTGGACCAATAATAATAGGACAGGCTGCTGAGTTTGATTACTCTGGAACTCAAGCATGTGAAACTTTGAAAAAAGAAGGTATTGAAGTTGTATTAATAAACTCTAATCCTGCAACAATAATGACAGATAAAGCTGTTGCAGATAGAATTTATATAGAACCAATTACCGTTGAATTTGTTGAAAAAGTAATTGAAAAAGAAAAACCTGATTCAATACTTGCTGGTATGGGAGGACAAACAGCTTTAAATATGGCTGTTGAACTTAAAGAAAAAGGTATCTTAGATAAATATAATGTTAGAATTATAGGAACTTCTATCGAATCGATAAAGAGAGGAGAAGACAGAGAACTTTTCAGAGAAGCTATGGAGAAAATAAGCGAACCTATTATCGAAAGTAAAATTGTAGAAAGTTTAGAAGAAGGATTCGATGTAGCAAGATCAATTGGTTATCCAGTTGTAGTAAGACCTGCTTATACTTTAGGAGGAACTGGTGGAGGTTTTGCTCATAATCCAAAAGAACTAGAAGACATTTTATCTAAAGGATTAAGCCTTTCTAGAGTAGGACAAGTTTTAATAGAAAAATCTATTCTAGGTTGGAAAGAAGTGGAATATGAAGTTGTTAGAGATAAAAATGGTAACTGTATAACAGTATGTAATATGGAAAATATTGATCCTGTAGGTATTCATACTGGAGACTCAATTGTTGTAGCTCCTTCTCAAACATTATCTGATAGAGAATATCAAATGCTTAGAACATCTGCTTTAAAAATTGTAGATGAAATCGGAGTTGTAGGAGGATGTAATGTTCAATTTGCTCTAAATCCAAAATCTTTTGAATATGCTATTATAGAAATAAATCCTAGAGTTTCTAGATCTTCTGCTCTAGCTTCTAAAGCTACAGGATATCCAATCGCAAGAGTTGCTACTAGACTTTCTTTAGGTTATACTCTTGATGAAGTAAAAAATGAAGTTACTGAAAAAACTTATGCTTGTTTTGAGCCAACACTAGACTATATAGTAGTTAAAATTCCTAAATGGCCTTTCGATAAGTTTAAAAAAGCTAATAAAAAATTAGGAACAAAAATGATGGCAACAGGTGAAATCATGGCCATTGGAAATAATTTTGAAGCTGCCTTACTTAAAGGGTTACGTTCTTTAGAAATTGGAAGATTTAACTTCAACCATCCTTCTGTTAGCAAAATGTCAATGGAAGAACTTAAAGCAGCTGTTGTAAAACCAGACGACATCAGAATATTCATTGTAGCAGAAATGTTAAGAAGAGGTTATATTAAAGAAAAATTACAAAGAATAACAGGTATCGATAAATTCTTTATGGAAAAACTAGAATGGATTGTTAAACAAGAAGAAATTTTAAAGAAAACTAAATATAAAGATTTTAAACCAGAATATCTAAGAAAATTAAAAAAGAAAGGCTTTTCTGATAAAGGAATTTCTGAATTCATGAATGTTTCAGAAAAAGATATCGAAAGAAAAAGAAAAGAAAATAATATTTATCCAGTTTATAAAATGGTTGATACTTGCGCTGGAGAATTCGCAGCAGATTCATCTTATTACTATTCAACTTACGACGAGTATGATGAAGTAACAGTATCTGATAAAAGAAAAATAATAGTTATCGGTTCTGGACCAATAAGAATAGGACAAGGAATTGAATTTGATTATTGTACTGTTCACACTGTTAAAACACTTAAAAAACTAGGTATTGAAAGTATTATAATCAACAATAATCCTGAAACAGTATCTACTGATTTTTCAACAGCAGATAAATTATATTTTGAACCATTAGTTACTGAAGATGTTATGAATATAATAGAAAAAGAAAATCCTGAAGGAGTTATCCTTCAATTTGGAGGTCAAACTGCAATTAAACTTGCTAAAGAATTAGCTAGACGTAATATTAAAATACTAGGAACTTCCGCTGAAAAAATTGACGAAGCTGAAGACAGAGAAAAATTTGAAGAAATGATGGAAGAATTAGATATTAAAAGACCTAAAGGAAGAGCTGTATGGGATGTAAATCATGGTATTGAAATCGCAAATGAAATTAAATATCCTGTTCTTGTAAGACCATCATATGTTCTAGGTGGACAAGGAATGGAAATTTGCCATGATGAATATAATTTAGTTAAATATCTAGAATCTTCTTTCGATAGAGATCCTGAAAATCCTGTACTAATTGACAAATATCTAAATGGTATTGAACTTGAAGTAGATGCTATCTGCGATGGAGAAAATGTAATTATTCCTGGGATTATGGAACATTTAGAAAGAGCAGGAGTACATTCAGGAGATTCAATAACTGTTTATCCTCAACAAAACCTATATGAAGGAACTGAAGAAGAAGTTTTAAAAATTTCTAAACAAATTTCTAAAGCTCTAGAAATAAAAGGAATGATGAATATCCAATTTATAGCTTACGAAAATGAACTATATGTTATAGAAGTTAACCCAAGATCTTCAAGAACAGTTCCATACATATCTAAAATATCAGGTATGCCAGTAATAGAAATAGCTACAAAAGTAATTTTAGGTCAAACTTTAGAAGAAACTGGATATAAACCTGGAATTTATAAAAAGCCTAATTTAGTAGCTGTAAAAGTTCCAGTTTTCTCAACTGAAAAACTTGGAGATGTTGAAGTTTCTTTAGGACCAGAAATGAGATCTACTGGAGAAGTCCTAGGGGTTGGAAATACAATAGATGAAGCTATTTATAAAGGATTACTAGCTGGTAAAAGAGTTAATAAAGTTTCTGATAAAAATATTCTTCTTACAATAAGAGATAAGGATAAAGAAGAGTTCTTACCTATTGCTAAAGAATTAATTGATTTAAACTGTAAACTATTTGCAACAGCTGGAACAGCTAAATTCCTTCAAGAAAATAATGTTGAAGCTTCAAAAATAAATAGAATAGGAGAAAATTCTCCAAATATTCTTACAGCTATACAAAATAAAGATATTGATTTAATTATAAACACCCCAACAAAAGCAAACGATGCTCAAAGAGATGGATTTAAAATGAGAAGAACCGCTATTGAATATGGAGTGGAAGTTCTTACTTGTTTTGATACTCTTAACGCTATAATTAAAACAGAAAAGAAACATTTTAAAGATAAAGAATTAGATATTTTCGATATCTCTAAAATTTAGCTTGATTATTTAAACAAAATAGGTATAATAAAAACAAAGAAGTTGTTTCTCTAAATGAAACAACTTCTTTATAACTTTAAATAATTATTTTCAGTCTAAATTATTAGATAACAAATTTTTATTTTTTAGGAGGTTTTACATGTATAATTTTAATAATGATGGTTATTCGCTTAACCAAGATGTATCTACAAACAATAAGCTTTTAAGGTCCGCTTTTTCATATATGGTGCTTGGACTTTTAGTTACTTTTTCAGTTCCAGCTTATATATTATTTTTCAATCAATATTTTTTAGGAACTATTTTTAAATTTTATCTTCCTATTATTATTGGAGAATTTGTGTTAGTTATTACTCTTTCTGCTGGAATAAATAAAATTTCTAAATCCACTGCAGCTTTTATGTTTTTTCTTTATTCCTTTTTAAATGGACTTCTTTTTTCATTAATTGGAGCAGCTTATAATTTAGATGTAATATTTTATGCTCTTTTAACAACTATTGTTATGTTTGCTGTCCTTGCTATTTATGGATACACTACAAATGAAGATTTAAGTAAATATGGTGGCTTTTTAAAAACAGGTCTTATTTCTTTAATTCTTATGAGTTTAATAAACTTATTTTTCAAAGTTCCTAGTTTATATTGGATGGTTACTATTTTAGGTGTTGTTCTTTTTTCTGCTTTAATTTGTTTTGATGTTAACAGAATTAAAAGAATGACCTATCAAATTTCATCTGGAAATGAAGAAGCTGTTGGAAAAATGGGAATAATTGCTGCTTTAACACTTTATTTAGATTTTATCAATTTATTCTTATATCTTCTAAGAATTTTCTCTAGAAAAAAATAATAATTTTAAAAGAGCAAAAATTTTTGCTCTTTTTTTATTAAAGAAATTTTAATTATTTACTTTTTTTTTACAATATGGTATCTTTATACTTAGGGATATAGTATATTACTATATTATTAATGGGTAAAAATTGAATATTTAGGAGGTAAAATGTATTTAGACATTATCTTTAAAGTCGTAGGGGGATTGGGGATTTTCCTTTACGGTATGGACAATATGTCTGGTGGAATGCAAAAGCTTGCAGGTAAAAAATTAAAAAAAATACTTGCTGCTCTGACCACAAACAGATTTATTGCTATTTTTATGGGATTTTTTGTTACAATGCTTGTTCAATCATCTTCTGTTAGTACAGTTATGACGATTGGTTTTGTTAATGCATCTTTGCTTACATTAAAACAAGCCTTAGGAGTTATTCTTGGTGCTAATATTGGTACCACAGTAACTGGTTGGTTACTAGTTTTGCATTTAGGTAAGTATGGACTTCCTATAGCCGGAATTGCTGCTATTGCCTTTGTTTTTGTGAAAAAAGATCGTTCAAAAACAAAAGCACTTACTATTATGGGATTTGGACTTATTTTTTTAGGATTAGAATTAATGAGTAATGGTTTAAAACCAATTCGTTCTATGCCTGAATTTTTAAATCTATTTAAACTATTTGTAGCTGATTCATACTTTGGAGCTTTTAAAGCTGCTCTTGTTGGAGCATGTATAACCGCTGTTGTACAATCATCTTCAGCTACTCTAGGAATTACTATAACACTTGCATTACAAGGATTAATTGACTATCCTACTGCTGTTGCACTTGTTCTAGGAGAAAATGTAGGAACTACAATAACTGCTTTTTTAGCAACTTTAACTGCTAATACCAATGCTAAAAGAGCTGCCTATGCTCATAGTATTATTAATATCGTTGGGGTTTGCTGGGTTATTTCTATATTTCCTTATTATCTAAAAATTCTAAATTTAGTTGTTGATTCTACTCAAAATATTACTGTTGGTATAGCAACCGCTCATACTATGTTTAATATTTTAAACGTTTTATTATTCACCCCTTTTGTAGGACCTTTATCTAAACTACTGAAATTTTTGGTGAAAGACGATGGAAAGCAAGACAATAAAGTTACTAAACTAGATTCTCTTATGGTTGCTACTCCAGGGGTTGTTGTAGAACAAACCAAAATAGAAATTTTAACTATGGGACAATATATAAAAGAAATGCTATTTTCTTTAGAAGAAATTTTTGCTAAACAAAAAGAAATTTCAGAAAATAAAATAGAAAGATTACAACATGTAGAAGACAGTTTAGATTTATACCAAAAAGAAATTACAGATGTTAACTTTATGATTTTAAATAAAGATTTAAGTGACAATCTTATTGAAGAAACTAGAAAAAACTTAGATGTTTGTGACGAATATGAAACTATCAGTGACTATTGTCTTCGTATTGCTAAAGCTTTAAAAAAAATTCAAGATAACGAAATTCAACTTACTGAAGTAGAAAGAAAAATTTTATTTAAATTAAATGAAAGTATTGAACTATTATTCAGAGAAGTAAATATTTCTTTTGAAGCTAAAGATAAAGAAAGATTCCTTAAAGCGATTACAAAAGCTAATAAAATAACATCTGACTTTAAAAAAGCAAGAGAATATCATTTGAAAAATGCTTCTCAAGCTGGAGTTCCTGTTATGTTAAGTACTGGTTATATGGATATACTAAATTACTATAGAAGAATAAGAGATCATTTATTTAATATTATTGAAGTATTTACAAGATTATAAACAAAAGAGAGAATTTACTTCTCTCTTTTTTATTTTATTGCTTATTTAAATAATAAATGATAATATAAAAAGAGCGACATTAGCCGCTCTTTAAAATTAACTATTAATATTATTTTTTAATTATTTTCCTTTAATGTATGCCCTGCAAATCTATTTACTATTATTGCTAAAGCACCGTCACCTGTTACATTACAAGCAGTTCCAAAACTATCTTGTGCTAAATAAAGAGCTATCATTAAAGATAATAATTCAGGTGGGAATCCTAGCATTGTATCTAGTAATCCTAATGCTGCCATTACAGCTCCTCCTGGAACTCCTGGAGCAGCTACCATTGTAACTCCTAGCATTAGTATAAATCCAAAGAACATTGTAAATGAATAATTCATTCCATTTAACATCATTACAGCTAATGAACAACTTGTTAAAGTTATAGTTGATCCTGATAAATGAATTGTTGCAAATAATGGTACTGCAAATTCTGCAACTCCTTCATTTACACCATTATTTTTAGTAGACTGTAAAGTTACTGGAATTGTTGCAGCTGATGATTGTGTTCCTATTGCAGTGAAATATGCAGGAATCATTTTTCTTATTAAAGAAATTGGATTTTTTCCTCCCAATGTTCCAGCTACAAAATATTGTAATAGAATAATAGACCAATGTAATATTATTACTATTCCAAACACTCTTGCAAATACGCTCATTATTGTTTCAACTTGACCTGCATAAGTCATGTTAGCGAAAATTCCACAAATATGAAGAGGTAAAAATGGAATAATTATAACTTTAATAATTCCCTCTACTATTCCTTGGAATTCATTCATAACATTTTTTATAGCATCACTTTTTGAAGCAGCAACTCCAATCCCAATTACAAATGCCATTAGTAAAGCTGTCATAACTCCCATAATTGGTGGCATATCAACTTTAAAGAATCCGCTTACTAAAGCATGTTCTGGATTAGATGCATCTAAATGTAATGAACCTACTTTCAAGAAAGAAGGGAATATTGCACTGTCTACAAAAAATGCTATTGATCCTGATATAACAGTAGAGCAATAAGCAACAAGTGTAGCTACTCCTAATAATTTACCAGCATTGGAACCTAAATCTCCAATCCCTGGAGCAACAAACCCTATTATAATTAATGGAATTACGAATCCTAAGAAGTTTCCAAAAATACCATTAAATGTAGCTAATAATTCAACAATAAATAATACTCTCATTTTACCTATAATTATACCGATTATTATACCGATTATCAATTTAGGTAATAGACCTAGTTTTTTCATAAAATCTCCTCCCTATAAACCATATTAATTAATAGTTAATTCCGATTCTTAAAAAAAATGTACAGAAAGGAACCTTTCTATACAATTTTCTATACACTAATATATACACCATATTAGAAGAAAATGCAAGTTATTTTAATAAAATTTTGGAGGTAATAATGATAAAAGGAAACACTCATGGAATAAAAAGCCATATCTTAAAAGAACTAGATGAACTTTTAAACGAAAAAATTGAAAAACAATTTTTCATAAAAAAAGAACTTATTTTTAGAATTTCTGAAATTAGTTCAAAAATTAACAAAGAAATTAGTATTACTATTAATAGAAATGGTAAAATTATAGACATTAATATTGGAGATAATAGCAGTGCTTCTATTCCTAATATTTCTTTTAAAGAAAAAAAACTTAGTGGTTATAGAATTATCCATACACATCCTAATGGAAACTCTAAACTTTCTGATGTTGATATTTCAGCTCTTATAGAGCTAAAATTAGATTCAATGATTGCTATAGGAATAGATCCTGATGGAAAGATTACAGGTATTAACTTTGCTTTCTGTAAAATTAAAAATAATAATTTTTATCACGAAGAATTTACAGTTAAAAATATTGAAGCTGTCGAAGAATTTAATTATTTAGCGAAAATTCAAGAAATTGAAAAAGAATTAAAAAACAAAGAAAATACTGAAGATGACCAAGAATATGCTATTTTAGTTGGTAGAGAAAGTAAAGATAGTCTTCTTGAACTGAAGGAATTAGGAAAAGCTTGTGATATAGAAACTGTTGATATTATGTTACAAAAAGGAACCAATATAGATAAAAAATTCTATATTGGAAAAGGGAAAGTAGCTGAATTATCCCAATTAAAACAAATTAGATCTGCTAATTTAATTATTTTTGATGAAGAACTTTCAGGAATTCAAATAAGAAATCTTGAAGAAGCTACAAATTGTAAAGTTATAGATAGAACTTTTTTAATTTTAGAAATTTTTGCAAGAAGAGCTAAATCTAAAGAAGCTAAAATTCAAATTAAATTAGCCAAGCTAAAATATGAAAGTGCTCGTTTGATCGGTCTTGGAACTACCTTATCTAGAATAGGAGGAGGAATTGGAAATAGGGGGCTTGGAGAAACTAAATTAGAATTAGATAGAAGAAATATTAAAGATAAAATTTCTTCTCTAAAAAAAGAACTTACAAAAATTAAAAATATCAGAACAGTTCAAAGAGAAAAAAGAGAAAACTCTGGAATCGGTAAAATTTCTCTTGTAGGTTATACAAATGTAGGTAAATCAACTCTTAGAAATCTAATTGTTAAAGAATATTGTGATGAAAATACAGCTAAAACAGAAAGTGTTCTTGCTAAAAATATGCTATTTGCTACTTTAGATACAACTATTAGAGTTATAAAATTAAATTCTAACAAAGAAGTTGCATTTATTGATACTGTTGGATTTATTAGAAAATTACCTCATGATTTAATAGAAGCTTTTAAATCAACTTTAGAAGAAGTTATTTATTCAGATGTTTTAATTCATGTTGTTGATGTTTCTAGTGAAAATTTACATCAAGAAATAGAAGTTGTTGAAAAAGTATTAAAAGAATTACAATCTGATGATAAGCCAACTATACTAGCTTTAAATAAAACTGATTTAGTTACAGAAGATAAACTTAAAGAAATTAAAGAAAAACTTAATAAATATAATCTTATTGAAATTAGTGCTAAAAATAACATTAATATAGATACTTTACTTGATACTGCTAGTGATTTGCTTCCCAATACAAACAAAGAAATCGAGTACTTAATACCATATAGTGATACCTCTATTTCTTCATATTTACATAATAATTCAGCTATTTTAGAAGAAGAGTTTTTAGCTAATGGAATAAGAATAAAAGCTCTAGTTGATGAAAAAACTTTTAATAAATATAAAAAATTTATGATTTTATCTTGATTTTAATGCTAAAATATGATAAAATCGTAAAAATGTAAAAAAAACGGAGGTAAAAATGATTAGGTATTTATTAAAAAATTTAAAATTATTTCTTTTAAATTTCATTTTTACTTTTTTTAATTATTTTGATTTTTATAAAAATTTCAATTATTATTTTAATATTATAGAGAATAAAAATTACTAATTTTGTAATTTTTATTCTTTTTTTTTTAAGGAGGATATTTATGAAAGACATTATCTCTATTAAAAATTTTACCAAAGATGAAATTTTAGAAATTTTAAAAGAAGCTAAAAGCTTAAAAGAATTTCCTAAAACAAATCTTATTGAAAATAAAATTGTTGCTACTCTCTTCTTTGAACCATCAACAAGAACTAGACTTTCATTCACTTCAGCAAGCTTTAAAATAGGAGGTAAAGTTCTTGGATTTGATAGTCCTGATGCTACCTCTTTAAAAAAAGGAGAAAGTTTAAGAGATACAATTAAAGTTACTGAAGGTTATGCCGATATAATTATTATGAGGCATTTAAGGGATGGAGCTGCTAAATTTGCTAGTGAAGTTGCCAATGTTCCTATAATTAATGCTGGCGATGGGGCAAACGAACATCCTAGTCAAACTCTTCTAGATTTATATACAATTAAAGATAATCTTAAATCTATTGATAATTTAACTACTGCTTTTATCGGTGATCTCAAATATGGAAGAACTGTGCATTCTTTAACTGAAGCTCTATCTAAGTTTCAAGGGCAAACTTTTTACTTTATAGCTCCTGAAGAAATACAGATTCCTAAAGAAATTCAAAAAGAATTAGATTTAAAAGGAATCAATTATAAACTACTTTCTGATTATAAAGAAATATTAAAAGAAGTTGATGTTCTTTATATGACTAGAATTCAAAAAGAAAGATTTGAAAATCCTGAATTATATGAAAAAGTAAAAAATACATTTGAAATTTCTAAAGAAACTATTTTAGGAAAATGTAAAGAAAATATGATTATATTACATCCTTTACCTAGGGTAAATGAAATCAATATTGATTTAGATGATACTAAACACGCTTTATATTTTGAACAAGCTAAAAATGGAGTACCTGTAAGAGAAGCTATGATTGGAATTGCCTTAGATAAAATTAATATTGCTTCAATAAAAAAAGAAACATCTATTGTTAAAAAAAGTAATCAAAATATTTGTCCAAATAAAAATTGTATAACTAAATTTGAACAAACAGAAAATAATATAGTCATAAAAAATAATGAAAAATTCTGTTATTATTGTGGAAAAAAAATTAATTAATATATTAGGAGGAATATATGTTTTTAGAAGATTGCGTAGTTTTAGAAAATAATAAAATTTCAGATTCGTATTATTTATTAAAGTTAAAAGGGGAGAAATCTATCTCCTCAGCTAAACCTGGACAGTTTTACATGCTTCAATGTAAAAATGAATCAACTTTATTAAGAAGACCAATTAGCCTTCATTATATAAATAAAGAGAAACAAATCATTGAATTTTATTATGAAGTTAAAGGAAAAGGAACTAATGAATTTAAAAATATAAAACCTGGAGAAAATATAAATTTACAAGGACCTTTAGGAACTGGTTTTAATACTGATATTGAAAACAAAAATATTGTTATTATTGGTGGAGGAATGGGAATGGCTCCTATGAAATTTTTAACAGAAGCTCTTTCTCCTAAAAATAATGTAACTTTTATTTGTGGAGGTAGAAATAAAGAGAGTATGAATATTTTAGATAATTTTAATCTTGAAAATATCAAGACAATTATAACTACTGATGATGGTTCCCTTGGTATAAAAGGAAATGTAACTATCCCTCTTTTAGAAACTTTAAAAAATAAAAACATTTATAAAATATACACTTGTGGCCCTCAAATAATGATGAAACACATTATGAATATAGCTAAAAAAAATAATATCTTATGCGAAGTTTCCCTTGAAGAAAGAATGGGATGTGGAGTTGGAGCTTGTGTTGGATGCTCTATTCTTACAAAAGAAGGTATGAAAAAAGTATGTAAAGATGGTCCTGTATTTGATAGTAAAATTATAATTAACGATTAATTGAGGAGGCTTAAATTGAATAAATTAAATGTAAATTTTTTAGGAATTAATTTTGACAACCCTATCTTAACTTCTTCTGGTTGTTTTGGATTTGGACTAGAATATAAAGATTATTTTAATCCTAATGAATTAGGAGGAATTGTTCTTAAAGGCTTAACTTTAGAACCTCGAACAGGAAATATTGGAACTAGAATAGCCGAAACTCCTAGTGGAATCCTAAATTGTGTAGGACTTGAAAATCCTGGAATTGATGTATTAGAAAAAGAAATCATTCCAAACTTAAAAAAACAAGGAATTAACACAAAAATAATTGTGAATATAAATGGAAGTACTGTTGAACAATATGTCGAAATTGCTAAAAGAGTTAATGAAATAAAAGAAATTGATATGGTAGAATTAAATATATCTTGTCCTAATGTTAAAGATGGTGGAATGGCTTTTGGAGCTAATCCTGAAGTTGCGGGAAAAACTACAAGAGAAGTAAGAAAAGTTTTAAATAAACCATTAATTGTTAAACTTTCTCCAAATGTTACAAATATTGTTGAAATTGCTAAAATTGTAGAAGAAAATGGAGCAGATGCTATTTCAATGATAAATACTTTATTAGGTATGAGAATTGATATTAACAAAGGTACTCCTATCTTAGGAAATACTTTTGGTGGATTATCAGGACCTGCTGTTAGACCAGTTGCAGTAAGAATGGTTTACCAAGTTGCTCAAAATGTTAACATCCCTATAGTTGGAATGGGGGGAATTAATTCTTGGGAAGATGCTGTTGAATTTATTATGGCTGGAGCTACTATGGTTTCAATAGGAACAGGAATTTTTCCAAATCCTCTTTTACCCCTAGAAGTAAAAGAAGGATTAAATAATTACTGTATTAAGAATAATTTAAAAAATTTACAAGATATAAAAGGAATAGCTTTTAAAAAATAATATTTTTATATAAATGGAGGATTAATTATGAATGCAAAAAATAAATTAATAATAGCTTTAGATTTCCCTACAATGGAAAAAGCTGTAGAATTAGTTGAAAAATTAGGAGATGAAGCTACTTTTTATAAGGTTGGATTAGAATTATTCCTAAATTCCAAAGGAGAAATGATTGAATATTTAAATAATAAAAATAAGAAAATATTTTTAGATTTAAAATTCCATGATATTCCAAATACAACAGCCATGGCATCTGTCTTTGCTGCTAAAAAAGATGTTTTTATGTTTAATGTTCACGCAACTGGTGGAAAAAAAATGATGACTAAAGTTGTAGAAGAAGTTAGAAAAATAAATAATTCTTCTCTACTTATAGCAGTTACAATCCTTACTAGTTTTTCAGAAGAAGAAATACAAGAAACTTTCCAAACAAAGGCTAACATTCAAGAATTAGCTATGAATTTAGCTAACTTAACTAAAGAATCTGGAATGAACGGAATAGTTTGTTCTCCTTGGGAAGCTAATTCCATCAAAAAATCACTTGGAGAAGAATTTAAAACTGTTTGTCCTGGAGTAAGACCTCTTTGGGCTGCTACTAACGATCAAAAAAGAATTATGACTCCTAAAAAAGCTATTTTAAATGGATGTGATTTCTTAGTTGTTGGAAGACCTATTACTAAAAATGAAGATCCTATAAAAGCTGTACAATTAATTCTTAAAGAAATTGAAGAAGGAATAGTTGAAAAAAATAATTAATCAAAAGAGGTGATAAAATGTTAATTAAAAATGCTTTAATTTTTATAAATAATAAAGCTGTATCTAAAGATATTTTAATTGAAAATGAAAAAATTATAAAAATTCAGGAAAACATATCTATCTCCTCTCATGCAAATGATGAAATCATAGATGCTGAAGGAAAATATATACTTCCTGGAATAATCGATCCTCATACTCATATGAGAGATCCTGGTCTTACTTATAAAGAAGACTTCTCAACTGGAAGTATGGCATGCGCTAAGGGAGGAATAACAACTTTTTTAGATATGCCTAACACTATCCCAAACACTACTACAAAAGAAGAACTTTTAAATAAAAAAGAACATTCCAAAAATAGAAGTTTTGTCGATTATGCCTTTTATTTTGGTGGAAGTAAGCTAGATAACAGTAACGAAGTTAAAAAAGTTAAAGATATTTCAGTGGCAACTAAAATTTTTATGAATGTTTCTACAGGTAATATGCTTGTAGAAGATGAAGAAATATTAATAAATATTTTTAAAAATTCAAAGTTAGTAGCTGTACATGCAGAAGGAAAAATGGTGAAAAAAGCTATTGAAATTTCTAAAAAAACTGATACACCTGTTTATTTATGTCATCTTTCAACTAAAGAAGAAATAGAATACTTAAAAGAGGCTAAAAAAAATAATCTTAAAGTTTATGGAGAAGTTACTCCCCATCATTTATTTTTAAATAAAGATAATTTAAAAGATAACCCTCTTTTGGTTATGAAACCAGAACTAAAAACAAAAGAAGATAATCTCGCTCTTTTAGCTGCTATAAATGAAGGAATCATTGATACTATCGGAACTGATCATGCTCCTCATACATTTGAGGAAAAATCAAATAATCTTATTTATGGTATCCCTGGAGTAGAAAATTCATTAGAATTAATGTTACAAGCTGTAAAAGAAAAGAAAATAAATATTACTCAATTAATGAAATTAATGAGTGAAAATCCTAGCAAAATATTTGGATTAAAATCAAAAGGAAATTTAAAAGTTGGATATGATGCTGATATTATATTAGTTGATTTAAACATTGATGAAAAAATATCTGATAAAAATATCATATCAAAATGTAACTGGACACCTTACAAAGGATTTAAAAAAGGTGGAAAAGTTATCATGACTATTGTAAGAGGAAATATTGTATTTAATAATAATAAATTTAATAATTTGAAAATAGGAAAGGAAGTGGTTTAATATGAATAGAGCGAAAGGTGTTGCTAATTCTTTGTTATCAGTAGGAGCTGTAAAATTAAATGTAAAAGAACCTTTTACTTTTGTATCTGGAATAAAAAGCCCTATTTACTGTGATAACAGAAAAATGATTGGATATCCTGAAGAAAGAAAAATTGTTATAGATGGATTTATTGATATATTAAAAGATAAAGATTTTGATATAGTGGCAGGAACTGCTACAGCAGGAATTCCTTGGGCTGGATTTATAGCTGAAAGATTAAATGTTCCTATGGCTTATATCCGTTCTGCTAAAAAAGATCATGGAGCTGGACAACAAATAGAGGGAGCTAGCTTTGAAGGAAAAAGAGTTATTGTTATAGAAGATTTAATTTCAACTGGTGGAAGCTCTATTAAAGCTGTTCAAGCTGCTAGAGAAGCAGGAGCTAAAGAAGTTGAAGTAGTTGCTATATTCTCTTATGAGTTCCCTAAAGCAATAGAAAATTTTAAAAATGCTAATGTCAAGCTTGAAAATATCTCTAATTTTACAACTCTTATAGAACTTGCTACTGAAAAAGAATATCTTAATTTAGAAGAAAAAGAAATTGCTTTAAAATGGAATAAATCTCCAAATACTTGGAAGAAATAATTTATCCTAAAAGCAAACAAAAAAAGAAAATGAAAAGGGGCAATTTTCATTTTCTTTTTTATTTATAAGTATAAGATTAAGGAAATCAGACGGGTTATTAGGAATTCAATTCCGCCTTCTATAAATGAATTTTATCAATAATATTGTGTTTTGTAAAATATTATTATATAATGGTACTATAAGCAAAACTTATAAGGAGAAAATCAATGACACTTAAAGAAATGGAATATGTTATTACAATTGCTAAATATGAAAGTTTTTCAAAAGCCGCTGATGTACTTTTTGTAAGTCAATCTGCTCTAAGTCAAGCTATTACAAAACTTGAAAAAGAATTAGGATTGCAACTTTTTAGACGTAACAACAAAAATGTTTCTTTGACTTTTGCTGGAGAAATGTTTTTTAAAAAAGGTGAAGAAATATTAAATCTTACTAGTAGATTCAGTAATGAATTAAATACTTTAGCTTCTTGTAAAAAAAGAATTATTAGACTTGGGATCCATCAATCTTATGGTAAGTATTTTTTACCTAAGTTAATTCCTTTCTACAAAAAATTATTACCTAATGTGCAGATAAAAATGATTGAAGATTATTCAGCTAATTTAGAAAAATTATTATTAGAAGATAAGTTAGATGTTATTATTTCCACTTTCCAAGAAAAAAATTCTAAACTTTCGTACAAGAAATTTTTTGAAGAAAATATTCTTTTAGCTATAGCTAAAAATAATCATCTAAACAGAGATTTTGACGAAGATGAAAACATTAAAGAAATTGACTTAACTAATTTTAAAGATGAAAACTTTATATTGTTAATCAAAGAATTTAAATCTAGAAAAATCATTGATAATATTTGTAAAAGTTTAAATTTTACACCTAACTGTATTCTAGAATCAAAAGATTTTGATACAATAAATTCTTTAGTTGCTCAAAATATGGGAGTTGGTTTTGTCCCAAGTTCTATAAATAAAGATCGAAATTCCAATTACTATAAAATAAAAAATGTTGATAGTAATAGAAATTTCTATATTGTTTATAAGAAAAATATTGTTCATAGACCTTATATTATTGCAGAATTTATTAAACTTGCAGAAAATGCAATGATTAACTATTAAATAAAAAAAGGTGAGAATTTAAATTCTCACCTTTTTATTTTAGAATGATAACCCACCTGAAATAGGAATTGTTACTCCTGTAATATAAGAAGATTCATCACTTGCTAAGAATAAAACTGTATTTGCTACATCTTCTTTTGTTCCCATTCTTTTTAAAGGAACTCCACTTAAAATATTATCTACAGCTTTTTCTGATAATTTATCTGTCATTGGACTTTGAATAAATCCTGGAGCAACACAGTTAACTCTAATTTGAGCTCCCTTTCTTGCCAACTCTTTTTTCCAAGTTTGTGTCATACCAATTACTCCTGCTTTAGTTGCAGCATAATTTGTTTGACCTATATTCCCATATATTCCTACTACTGATGATAAAGTTACTATTGATCCCTTTTTATGTTTTGTCATAATTGGAGCAACTGCTTGAGTTACATTAAAAACTCCTTTTAAGTTGATTTCAATTACAGAATCCCATTGAGATTCTTTCATTCTTACAAAAGGTCCATCTTGAGTTATTCCAGCATTATTTACTAAAATATCAATAGTACCATATTCCTCTGCTATTTCTTTAACTAATTCTTTTATTCCTTCTCTATCTGTTACATTTAATATTTTTCCAACTACATTTTCTTGCTCATATTCACAAGGATTGATATCACATGCTATAACAACTTTTGCCCCTTCTGATGCAAATTTTTCAACTATGGCTCTACCTATCCCCATTGCTCCACCTGTTACTAAAGCAACTTTTCCTTCTATTCTATTCATAAATACCTCCTATTTTTTTCAATTACACATGTAATTATATATTTTTTTATATTTTTTGTCAATATGTATATAAACTAATTGACTTGATTAACTTATTAGACTAAAATATTAAAAGATTTAACTATAAAGGAGATGATCCCCTATGAAAGCTAATCTTTTTAGATTTTATATAGCTTATTTTTTATTAAATACTATTAATAATCTAATTCACCCTGTTACACCTGCATATATAAAATTAATGAACATGCCTAATTATATGTTCGGTTTACTGTTTTCTTCAATGGCTCTTGGTCATTTAATGCTTTCACCATTTTGGGGAAATATTAGTGATCGTATTGGACGAATCCCTATTATTAGAATTTGTATTGGTGGATATGCCATTGGCCAATTAGGTTTTGCTACGTTTAGTATACCACAGATTATACTTCTTTGCAGATTTTTAAGTGGCCTTTTTTCTGGAGGATTTCAAGTTATTGCTCTTGCTTATATAGCTGATATAACTTATAAAGAAAATAAAGCAAAAGCTTTATCCTTTTATGCTGCTATCTCAACTATAGCTCGTTCCTTTGGATTTTTTATAGGAGGAATGGTTGGTACTTTAAATATTTATTATGCCTTCATTTTGCAAATAATACTCCTATCTTGTGAAACTATTTTTTTGGGTAAATATTTACCTGAAAGTTTAACTGATCAAAATAAAAGTAAAGAAAAAATTAATTTTTTCCAAAGTTTAAAAATATTTGATTTAAAAAAAGGAAAAAAAATATTAACTTTCCCTCTCATTATCTTTTTTATAGGAGTGATGCTTAGTGAATTTTCAAGAGTTGGTTTTAATAACAGTTTTAATTTCCATTTAAAAGCAGGTTTAAATTTACCCCCCTCTTATAATGGAACTACTATGGGAATTATCGGAATTTTAAGTCTGATTATTAATTTAACTATTAATCCTTACATTATAAAAAAGTTTAATTTAAGAAAAACTTTACCTCTTATTTTAGTTACAAATGGAATAATTGGATTATTACTAATAATATTTAACAATAGTCTCAACTTATTCTTTAGTATAAGTATTCTATTTTATATGCTTAATGCTCTATATATTCCTATTCAACAATCATTATATACAGAAGGTTACAATAAAAATTATGGATTACTTTCTGGATATTTTAATGCTTCTAAATCTATAGGAATGATTTTAGGAGGACTTATTTCTGGATTTGCTTACAATTATTTTACTATGTTACCTTTTGCTTTAGTTAGTTTTTCTTTTTTAATAGCAGGTATTTTATATACAATAAATTGTAAACAATTTAGTATAAATATTAACAAATAAAAATCACCTGCATAGGTGATTTTTATTTGTTTTAAATAGATTTTTTTATTATTATTGATTTAAAAATATTATATGTTACAAAACCTAGGGGAGCTCCTTTTGGCTTATTCAAATTTTTCTTTTCTGTATAATCTACCACTACTTTTTCACCAATTGAGGCTTTTGAATGATAAGCAGCTAACTCTCCTATTTTTTTTATAAAATCATCAGATTCTTCAAAATCTTCTTTTCTTACAATTATATGAGAACCTGGTATATCTTTTATATGAAACCAAACATCATTTTTATTAGCAAACTTGAAAGTTAAATAATCATTTTCTTTATTATTTCTTCCATAATAAAGTACTTTATCTCCTATTTCAAAAGTTCCATAACTTGGATCTTTAGCTTTCTTTTTCTTTTTAGTTTTTACTCTTTCCTTTATTATTTTTTCTTCAATTAATTCAATCTCTAAATTTTTTAATTCATTTATTTTTTCACTAGAATTAATAAAAAATAAAACACTTTCTAGATAAAATTTTCTATTTTTAAACTCCAAAATTCTTTCATTGGAAATTTTTAATCCTTTTTTTAATTTTGAATATTTCTTATAAATCTTATTTAAATTATTTTGAGGACTTAAAAAAGGATCAATTTCAATTTCAATATCTTTATTATTATAAAAATCATAAGTTTTTACTATCTTGTCTCCCCTTTTAACTGAATACATTATAGAAGCAAATATATCCCCTCTTTCTTTATATTCTTTATAATTAGACATAATTATTATATCTTTTTCTATATTCTTAATTATTTTTTTAGCTTTTTTTATTTCTTTTTCAACCTTAGATACTAACTTATTTTTTAAAACAACAAAAGAAGAAGCTAATAATTTTGAATCTATATATTCCACAATCATTTCATTAAAAGTTTCATATTCTTTTATATCATCATAATCTTTAGGCTTTATTTCTAAAACTGTTGCTAATATAGGAATATTATCTTTTAAATATATAACTGGCTTTATAGGTTCTCTTAATGATTTTTTTAAATCTTCATATGATTTTAAAATTTCAGTTGTTTTTTTACCTATTCCATCTATATTTTTCAAAAGAGTTTGTTCATTTAAATATTTATTAAAATTTTCTTCACTAACAAAGTTAGGATTTTCTTTTTTTAATATTACAGGTTGAACATATTTAGCCCCTTTAAATAAAAATCTTAAAGAATTTTCTTCTATTGAAAATTTCTTTAATAATCCTATAATTTCTTCTTTATCATCTGTTAAAATTATATTAGAATGTTTCCCCATTATTTCAAAATATAAATAATTTTTTTCTATTTCTCCTAAAGCATTTAATTTTGAAAAAGTAAACTTTATTATTCTATCATAACCTACTTGTTCTATTTTTTTTAAAGCAGAGTTAACTATATATTTCCTCAAAATCATTAAAAAATTTGAATTCTCTTCTATAACTCTTTCTTCTTTTTTTTCTGTTATATAACATATTGGAAAAGACGGACTACAAGAAAAAATTAATTTCTTTTTTCCAAAATTTAAACTCAAAGATAGGGAAGAATTTTGAAAAATTTTCCCTATCTTTTTATTTAATATATTGTTTTCTAATTCAGGTATAATTTTAGAAAGAGAAATCCCATCTAAATATAACACTATCCCTCTTTTCTCACTACAATTATATTTTTAGCATCTAATGCATTTAATTCTAAAATTTCTCCGTCTTGTTTTATTAGAACTATTTTTTCATTTTCTTTTATATCTTTTATCATTAATTCTGTATACGAATGTATCCCATTCCCCATGAAATAATCTTGAACAATTGGTGTCCCTTTTATTTCTATTACTGATACTTTAGAACCTATTGGAAAATCTGTTATTGAACTAGGCTTTAAAAATTTTGATTTATCCTTTAAATTTGCCAATATTTTTTCAAATGTTTTTAAAAACACATCTAAATCTTCTTTATTTATATTTTCTGTAATAGTTGCCATTATTGTTTTATGATAATTGTTATGGTATTCTAAAGCCTTCGAACCTTTTGGAGTTAAAGAAACATAAACTTTTCTTCTATCTACATTTGATCTTGCTCTCATTGCAAAACCTTTTTCTTCTAATTTTGTTATTGCAACTGTTGCTGTTCCCATTGTTATTGCTAATCTTTCTGACAATGTATTCATTGTTATTGAATCTTCTCCAATAGCTTCTATTATATGTAACTCTGTATGAGTTAAACATTTTATTCCATTTTTTAAAGCTAAATCTTCTGATTCATAGAATAATTTATAGAAATTTTCAAATATCTCATTTACTTCCTTTATATAAGACATACTATCCCTCCTTTTTAAGATTAGAAATTCTTTCTTGGTATTCTCCTTTAAAGACATAAGAACCTGCAACAAAAACATTGGCTCCTGCTTCTTTACATTTTGTTATAGTTTTATCTGTTATTCCTCCGTCTACTTCTATTTCAACGTCCTTATTCATTTTTCTAATTTCCCTAATTTTTTCTACCGAACTTTCTATAAAGCTTTGTCCTCCAAATCCAGGATTAACACTCATTACTAATACTAAATCTAATTCATCTATTACATATTTTAAAACTTCTGGAGAAGTAGCGGGATTTAAAGAAACTCCTACTTTTACTCCATAAGATTTTATTTGTTGAATAACTCTATGTAAATGAACTGTAGATTCTGCATGAACTACTATTATATCTGCCCCTGCCTTTACAAAATCTTCTATATATCTTTCTGGACTAGTTATCATTAAATGTACATCAAAAGGAAGTTTTGTTTTCTCTCTAATACATTTTATAACCGGAGCTCCAAAAGTAATATTTGGAACAAAAATTCCATCCATAACATCTATATGAACCCAGTCAGCTCCTGCTTTATCTATAGCAATGATTTCCTCCCCTAATTTACTAAAATCTGCTGATAATATTGAAGGAGCAACCTTAATACTTTTCATAATTTTTCCACCTTTCATTTTTTAATTTTTCATATACTTTTTTATAAAAATTATATCTTATTTCAGATATTTTTCCTTTTTCAACCATTTCTTTTATTAAACATTTAGGTTCATTTATATGCCTACAATCTAAAAACTTACAATATTCTCCGTCTTCTAATTGAAATTCTGAAAATAATGAAATTAATTCATTAAAATCTTTTATTGGAGGAATTTCTATAGAAGAAAATCCTGGAGTATCAATTACATATCCACCGCAAATAGAAGGTAGCAACTTAGAATCTCTTGTCGTATGTTTCCCTGCCTTTAATCTTTTACTAGTTTCTCCAACTATTAATTCTTTTGATTCTTGTAAAAAATTAAGTATACTAGATTTCCCTACTCCACTAGGTCCTCCAAAAGCAACTGTTTTATTTTTTATCTTATCTTCCAATTCTTTTATTCCTATATTCTCATAAGTTGAAATTAAAAATACAGGAATATTAATATCTTTCAAATATTGTAATTTTTCATTTAATTCTTCTTTTTCTTCATTTGTTAATAAATCTATTTTATTTACTACAACAATAGGAGATACTTTATAATAAGAGCTATTTAACAATAAGAAATTTAATCTATCTATTTCTAAAACAGGATCCTTTGCTGCAAACTGTATTACTAAAAAATCTATATTAGAAACTAAAGGTCTATTTATAATATTTTTTCTTTCATATACTTTTGTTATATATCCATCCTCTGATATATCTACAAAATCTCCAACAACACAGTTATCCTTCTTATCTTTTCTTTTAAGAATTCCCCTAAGCTTACATTCATAAGTTTCTTCTCCTGATTTAACATAATAAAATCCTTGAATTTTATTAATTATTCTTCCTTTTATATATATCAACTCCTTATTTTGATACTATTAAATTTATATTAGAACCTGAAGAAATTTTACTTTTTATCTCCAAATTTGTATCTACAACAATTCCAGATTCTAGCCCCTCAACTTCTATTGTTTCTACTTTATCTATAAATATAGATTTTTTTTGCAAAATTTCTTTTGCTTCTTCTAAAGAAAAACCTATTACATCTGGAACTTCTACCATTTTATTTGATGTTCTATTGCTTACTAATATAAATATTCCATCTTTTGAATTCACATATTCTCCTGGCCCAGGATTTGTTGTTATCACTGAATTGTATGCTAATGGATAATCTGTTCTAGCTATATTTTTAATTTTTATTCCTCTTTCTTCTAGCATTCTTTTTACTTGAAATAACTGTTGACCTGAAAAATCTGGAACTTCATAATAATTTTCTCCCATACTAACCCATACTTTAACTGTCCTTCCTTTTTTTAAAATATGTTTTGCTTCAGGTTTTTGCATAAATATCTGACCTACTGGAAGTTTTGAAAAATCTTTTCCTACTACTTGTACCTTTATTATTTTATTTGGAATTTTTTCTTTAACTTCTTCTACTGTCATTCCTTTTAAATTTGGGTTAATATAAAAATTTTTATTAAAATATTTGTCCAAAAATATATTAACAGTAAAAAACAATGTAAATACTATTAATATAAAAGAAATTCCTATTTGTAAATTTTTTTTCATTCGTCCTCCTGATTAGTGTAAAATTTATTTAATTACACCTAGTAAAATGTTATCACATAAAACTTAAAATATCAATATTTAACTTGCTAAAACATACCTTAAATGATAAAATGAAATGTATAATTTTATGGTTATTATTATAAAATTTAAATATATTCAGGAGGAAATTATGGAAGGTAGTATAGAGGTTTTAATCCCTAGAGAAAAAGTTGAATCACGTATCAAAGAATTAGGAAAAATAATTGCTGAAGATTACAAGGATAAAGATTTAGTCTGCGTAGGACTTTTAAAAGGTTCAGTTATGTTCATGGCTGAGTTAACAAAAAGTATGGAAATCGATTTAGCAATGGATTTCATGAAAGTCTCTAGTTATGGTGGAGGAATGGACTCTACAGGAGTTGTTAAAATATTAAAAGACGTTGATGAAGATTTAACTGGAAAAGACGTTCTTATTATAGAAGATATTATAGATACAGGTCTTACAATAGCTAATGTTAAGGATTTTTTAGCTAAAAAAATGCCTAATTCTATAAAAGTTTGTTCTCTTTTAGACAAACCTAGTAGAAGAAAAGTAGATGTTAAAGGAGAATATATTGGTTTTGAAATTCCTGATGAATTTGTTGTTGGGTATGGATTAGACTTAGATGAAAAATATAGAAACTTACCTTTTGTCGGGAAATTTATTCAGAAAAAATAGGAGATGTAATGTCATTTAAACATAAAAAAAAATATGGCCAAAATTTTTTAACTGACCAAAATAATGTATTAGATAAAATAATAGAAGTTTCTAATCCTGGGGGAAATGAAGAAATCTTAGAAATCGGCCCTGGAGAAGGAGCATTAACTGAACTTTTATTAAAAAAATCTAAAAAAGTAAATTGTGTTGAAATTGACACTGATTTGGAAAAAATTCTTAGAAAAAAATTTAAAGATAAAGAAAATTTTAATCTAGTTATGGGTGATGTATTAGAAGTTAATTTAAATGAGTTTTTAATGCCTAATACTAAAGTTATTGCAAATATTCCTTATTATATAACTTCTCCTATAATTAATAAATTAATATCTCATAGAGATAAAATAGATGAAATTTATTTAATGGTTCAAAAAGAAGTTGGAGAAAGGGTGTGTGCTACTTCTGGGAAAGAAAGAAGTGTTCTTACATTAGCCGTTGAGTTCTTTGGAAAAGGAGAATATTTATTCACCATTCCAAAAGAATTTTTTACACCACCACCTAAAATTGATTCAGGATTTATTTCTATAAAACTACATCAAGATAAAAGATATGAAAAACAAATTTCAGAAAAAGTATTTTTCAAATATGTTAAGGCTGCTTTTTCAAACAAAAGAAAAAATATTGTAAACAATTTATCAACTTTAAAAATCTCTAAAGATTTAATAAAAGAAAAATTAGAAATTTTGGGAATTGCTCCAAATGAAAGAGCTGAAAATATAACAATTGATAAATTCATTGAATTAGCTAAGTTATTTGAAAACAAATAAATCAATAAATCGGGCTGGATAATTTTTAATATTCAGCCTTATTTTATAAATATAATTTTTTAATTAGGAGTGTTTAGTTATGAAAAGTTATGAATTTTTTATTCAAACTAGAAAAGAAGACATTGATTTTATTAATAAAATCATGGAAGCTTATGAAGGTATTGGAGTTGTAAGAACTAATGATCCTAAAAAAGGATTAATTACAATAATTACTACTACAGATTTTAAAGAAACAGCAAAAGAAATAATTATTGATTTAGGAAAAAATTATGTACAACTTGAAATCCTTAGAGAAGGATTATGGAATGGTAATTTATAATAAAAAATGGAGGTATTAATATGGAAAGATTAGAAAATTTACTAAAATATATTTTAAGTGGTCTTGTAGAACATGAGGACTTAATTAGAATTTCTTATGAACTTATAGATGATACTGTTATCTTTAAAGTTAATGTTGCCAAAGGAGAAATGGGTAGAGTTATTGGTAAAAATGGGCTTACTGCTAATGCTATTAGAGGAGTTATGCAAGCTGCAGGAGTTAAGGATAAATTAAATGTTAATGTAGAATTTTTAGATTAGGAGAAAAAATGAATTTAGTTACTATTGGTAAAATATCTGGCACTCACCATTTAAAAGGTGCCGTAAAATCAAATCTTAATATAAATGATCCTAACATTTTAGTTAATGAAAAAGTTTTAATTATAAAACCTACAGGAGAAAAAGTAATTTTAACTGTAAAGAAAATTTCTAGACTTGTTGGAGAAAAATATACTATTGAATTTGAAGAAATTAAAAATAAAACAGAAGCTAATGTTCTTCACAATAGCATAGTTAAAATTAATAGAAAATTTTTAGGACTAGCTGAAGGGGAATATTTATTACAAGATCTTCTTGGAATGAAAGTTTTTTTAGAAGATAAAACTTGTATAGGAAGTGTTACCGAGGTTTTTGATACTGCTGCTCATGATATCATAGTTGTTTCTGATGATGAATATGAAGCAATGATTCCAAAATTAGATCCTTTTATTAAAAACATTGACTTTTCTAACAATGAAATAATTGTTGATCTTTGGGAAGGTATGAGAGAATTAAAAATAAAAAAATAATTTAAACATAAAGAGGTATAAATTGAAAATAAATATTTTAACTTTATTTCCTGAATTTTTTAGCACTTTTAAAAATCAAAGTATTATTGGAAGAGCTGTTAAAAATAATTTAATCGAGATTAATGTAATAAATATCAGAGATTTTTGTTTTGATAAACATAAACAAGCTGATGACATTCCCTTTGGGGGAGAAGGAGGAATGGTTATGAAACCTGAGCCTCTTTTTCGTGCTTTAGAACAATGCCAAGGTAAGGTTATTTATACTTCTCCTCAAGGAGTGACTTTTAATCAAAAGTTAGCTCTAAATTTAAAAGAAGAAGGAGAACTTACTATCATTGCTGGTCATTATGAAGGAATTGATGAAAGAGTTGTCAATGAAAAAGTTGATATGGAAATTTCTATAGGAGATTATGTCTTAACTGGAGGGGAAATTCCTGCAATGGTTATTGTTGATACTATTTCTAGACTTATCCCTGGAGTTATAAAAAAATCTTCTTATGAAAATGATTCTTTTTTTAACGGCTTACTAGATTACCCTCAATATACTAGACCTGCAGAATATCAAGGACTTAAGGTTCCTGATGTGCTAATTTCAGGAAATCACAAAAAAATTAAAGAATGGAGAATCAAGGAAAGCTTAAAAAGAACTTACCTTAGAAGACCTGACTTACTAGAAAATAAAAAACTTAATGATTTAGAAAAAAAATTACTAGAAGAAGTAATTTTAGAATTAAAAAAATTAAAATAAAAAAGGTGGAAACTAGTTATGAGAAATAAAATATACTTAGCACTTGTACATTACCCTGTCTATAATAAAAGAAAGGAAACTGTATGTACTTCTGTTACAAACTTTGATATTCACGATATATCTAGAACTTGTAGAACTTATGATGTTAAAGAATATGATATAGTTGTTCCTGTTGAAGCTCAAAAACAACTTACTCAAAGAATTATTGGATACTGGCAAGGAGGAACAGGGGGAGAATATAATAAAGATAGAGAGTCTGCATTTAAACATACTAAAGTTAAAAACTCTTTAGAAGAAACTATTGCAGATATAGAAAAAGCTGAAGGACAAAAACCTGTAATTATAACTACATCAGCTCACATATATCCTAATTCTATTAGCTACCCTGGTCTTTCTGAAAAAATATTTAATGATGACAAACCTTACCTATTCTTATTTGGAACTGGTTGGGGGCTTATAAAAGAAGTTATGGATATGTCTGATTATATTCTAGAACCTATTAGAGGAAATACTAAATATAATCATCTTTCTGTTAGATCTGCTGTTTCTATTATTTTAGATAGAGTACTCGGAGAAAAATAAAATACTAGTGGGAGATTGATATGAATAAAAAAATTAAAATAACTCCTAAAGAAAATTTTTTCCATTATTTAGGAGCTAAAAATATCTTTGTGAAATTAATTTTATTCTTTAATAAAACTAAAACTTTAAAAATAAAATGTTCAATAAAGAACCCTTCTTTTATTTCTGAAACTGATTTAATCTCCAAAGAATTAAAAAAAACATTTGGTTCTTCAATTTCTATAGAATTTGAAATTCAGTATAAAGATAATAAAATTTCTAAAGAAACTCTTATAAATATAGTAGATAAAGCTATTTGTAAGCTTAAAGAAAATAACGCTACTTCTAAATCTTTTTTATTTCTTTATAGAATCAATATAGAACAAAATAAAATTATTATTGAATTAAAAAATAAAATAGCAATTGATAATTTATATGATTCTAAAATAAATATTAAATTAGAAAAAATTCTAGCTGAATTTGGAATAAACAACTTTAATGTTTCTTTTATTCCTGGAGATTTTTCTAAAGAAATTAATAAATTAGAACAAGAAAAAGAAAATATAATGTTTAGTTTAAGTGAAAAAATAGATAAAGAAATAGCTGAAATCAAAGCTAATCCAAATCTAGCAAAAACAACTCCAAGCAACAATAATTCTTGGACAAATAATCCTTCTAAAAGTACACCTAGAAAAATTAAAGGAACTCCAATTCCTCTTAAGGAATTTAATGATATTTATGAAGGAGAGAACTGTATTATCCAAGGAGAAGTTTTCAGTATTGATTTTCGTGAACTTAAAAATGGAACTACTTTAAAAACATTTAGAATTACAGATAATTCGAATTCTTTAACTATTAAAAAATTTGACAGAAATAATTCAGTTGAAGAAATTAATACAGGGGAATGGATTAAAGTTAGTGGAAGAAAACAGCTAGATAAATTTTCTGATAATGAAGAAGTGCTAATTGCCACATCAATAAATAAATTAGACATCGTTAAAGAAATAAAAAAAGATACTAGTGAAGAAAAAATGGTTGAATTACACACTCATAGTAAAATGAGTGAAATGGTGGGAGTTACTGAAATAACAGATTTAATTAAAACAGCTAAATCTTTTGGACATAAAAGTATAGCTATTACAGACTATTCTGTTGTTCATACTTTTCCTATTGCTTTTAACAAAACTAAAAAAGATAAAAATTTCAAAGCTATTTTAGGTTGTGAAATGTATATGGTAGATGATGAAAAACCTATGATTACTCACCCAAAAGATTTACCAATTGAAGAAGAAACTTTTGTAGTTTTTGACTTAGAAACTACAGGACTTAATTCTCACGATAATGAAATAATTGAAATTGGAGCAATTAAATTAAAGGGCACTAGAATAATTGATAAATTTTCTGAATTTGTTAAACCTAAAGGAAAAATTCCTGAAAAAATTCAAAGATTAACTAGTATTTCAAATAGTATGGTTGCTGATGCCCTAGGTATTGAAAAAGTTTTACCTAAATTTATTGAATTTTCAAAAGATGCAACTATGGTAGCCCACAATGCTAAATTTGATATGAGTTTTATTAGAAGAGACTGTAAAAAAATATTAAATATAGACTTTGATCCTAGTGTTATTGATACTCTTCAAATGGCTAGAGATGTTATGCCACATCTTAGAAGTTTTGGTTTAGGACCACTTACTAAAAAATTAGGTGTGGCCCTTGAAAGTCACCATAGAGCTGTTGATGATTGTCAAGCAACTGCAGGAATGTTTGTTATATTTTTAAATAAATACTTTGATAAAGGTATTCTAAATTTAAAAGATATAAACAATGGTTTTTCTCTTAATATTCAAAAACAAGATACAATTAATATAATTGCTCTTGTTAAAAATCAAGAAGGTTTAAAGAATTTATATAAATTAGTTTCTTATGCTCATAAAGATCATTTTGGTAGTAAAAAAGCTAGAGTTCTTAAAAGTGAAGTAAAAAAACTAAGAGACGGCCTTCTAATTGGAGGAAGTACAACAGTTCACTTTAGAAATACCAATGATATCTCTTTAAATTATTTAGATTATAATTTTAAAGAGATGGAAAAATCTATTGAATTTTATGATTATGTGGAACTTTTATCTAGAGAAAACTTTAATGAATTTATAGAAGAAGATGGAACTAATAGAATCTCTAATTACAAAGCTGTTGAAAAAATGAATGAATTCATTTATGAAACATGTAAAAAACATAATAAAATAGTTACTGCAAGTTCTAATGTACACTATTTAGAAAAAGATGAAGCTAATATAAGAAGTATTCTTCTTTACGGTAGTGGTACTGTATTTAATAAAAGACAGTACTTAATAGATAATGGTTTTTATTTTAGAACTACTGATGAAATGCTTGAAGAATTTTCATATTTAGGAGCAGAAGAAGCTCGAAAAATTGTAATTAAAAATACTAATGCTATAGCTGATAGTATTGATAAAGTTCAACCTATTCCAGATGGATTTTATCCTCCTGAATTGGATAATGCTGAAAATATTGTTAGAGATATGACTTATGAAAAAGCTCATAGAATTTATGGGGACCCTCTCCCTGAAATAGTTAAAAAAAGACTAGAAAGAGAACTTAATTCTATTATTAACCATGGATTTTCAGTTCTATATCTTTCAGCTCAAAAACTTGTTAAAAAATCATTAGATAATGGTTATCTAGTTGGTTCTAGAGGTTCTGTTGGATCCTCTCTTGTTGCTTTTATGATGGGAATTACAGAAGTTAATGCATTGTATCCTCATTATATTTGTGAAGACCCTGAATGTAAATATTCTGAATTTACTGATAAAGAAGGAGCCGGAGTTGACCTTCCTGAAAAAGTTTGTCCAAAATGTGGAAAACCTTTAAAAAGAGATGGACATGCTATCCCTTTTGAAGTTTTCATGGGATTTGATGGAGATAAAGTCCCTGATATTGACCTTAACTTTTCAGGAGAATATCAATCTGAAATTCATAGATACTGCGAAGAAATGTTTGGAAAATCTAATGTATTTAAAGCTGGAACTATTTCTACTCTAGCTGAAAAAAATGCTATTGGATATGTTAGAAAATTCTTTGAAGATCATGAAATAGATAGTAATAATGCTGAAATTTTCAGAAGAGCTTCTAAAGTTGAGGGAGCTAAAAAAACAACAGGACAACATCCTGGAGGAATGGTAATTGTTCCAAAAAACATGGAAGTTTATGATTTTTGTCCTATACAACATCCTGCTAATGATATTAACAATGATTCTATTACAACTCATTTTGATTATCATGTTATGGATGAACAACTTGTAAAATTGGATATACTAGGACATGATGATCCTACAACTATTAAAGTACTACAAGAATACACTGGAGTTAATATTTATGATATTCCTATAGCTGATAAAGATACTCTACAACTATTTTCTGGAACAGAAATATTGGGAGTTACACCTAAAGATATTGGATCTACTGTTGGAACTTTTGGAGTTCCTGAATTTGGTACTCAATTTGTTAGACAAATGCTTGTTGACACTAGACCTAAGACATTTGCTGAACTTGTTAGAATATCAGGTCTTTCTCATGGTACTGATGTATGGCTTAATAATGCCCAAGAATTTATCAGAGCAGGAAAAGCTACTCTTTCTGATGTTATAACTGTTAGAGACGATATTATGAACTATCTTATTGATAATGGTGTAGAAAAATTAACAGCTTTTAAAATAATGGAATTTGTTAGAAAAGGAAAACCTTCTAAGGATCCTGAACAATGGCAAAAATATTCAGATATTCTTAAAGAAAAAAATGTTAAAGACTGGTATATTGAATCTTGTAAAAGAATAAAATATATGTTCCCTAAAGGACATGCTGTAGCTTATGTTATGATGGCTATGAGAATTGCATATTTTAAAGTTCACTATCCTTTAGCCTTCTATGCAGCTTATTTAACTAGAAAAATTGATGATTTCGATTTTGAAATTATGGGAAATAGTAATTTAGCTAAAGAAAAATTAGAAGAACTTAAACAAGAATCTAAGCTAGATGTAAAAAAGAAAACTCAATTTGCTATTTGCGAAATTGTTATTGAAATGTACGCTCGAGGATTTGAGTTCTTAAAAATAGATTTATATAAATCTGAAGGATTTAAATTTACTATTGAGGATAATAAAATAAGAGTTCCCCTTCTTGGGATTAATGGTCTTGGAGCTAGTGTTATTGAAAATTTAATAAAAGAAAGAAACCAAGATAAATTCCTTTCTTATGAAGATTTAAAGCGTCGTACTAAAATTTCTTCAACTACTTTAGATAAATTAAAATCAATTAACGCTGTGGAAAATTTAAGTGATACTAATCAAATTAGTCTTTTTTAGGAGGCAATAACGTGTTTAAATATTTAGAAAAAAAATATCTAGGAGCAATCTTAGTTTGTTTTGCAGCATCTTTATGGGGATTAGACTCTATTGTTCTAACTCCTAGATTATTTCAATTAAGAGTTCCTTTTGTTGTTTTTATGCTACATTTCATTCCTTTTACAGCAATGACTTTAGTTATTGGAAAAAGAGAAATTAAAAATATTATATCTCTTCCTAGGAAAGATTTATTTTATTATTTTTTAGTAGCTTTATTTGGAGGAACTCTTGGAACTTTAGCAATAGTTAAAGCTCTCTTTTTAGTTAATTTTCAACATTTAACTATTGTTACTTTACTACAAAAATCTCAGCCTATATTTGCTATTATTTTAGCTAGATTTCTTCTTAAAGAAAAATTAAAAAATAATTTTATTTTATTTGCTATTTTAGCATTAATTGGCGGTTATATAATGACTTTTGAATTTTCTTTTCCAAAGTCTTCTAATGAAAGTCATATTTTAATGGCTAGTGTGTATGCTTTATTTGCAGCCTTTTCATTTGGGAGTTCTACTGTTTTTGGTAAAAAAATTCTAGCTAACTCCTCATTTATAACAGCTCTTTATACAAGGTTTTGCTTTACTTCTATAATTACTTTCTTTATTGTTCTTAGCAAAGGACAATTAGGATTAATTTCTGAAGTTACTGCTTTCCAGTGGTTTATTTTTATTACTATTGCTCTTACTTCTGGTAGTATGGCAATTATGATTTATTACAAAGGACTTCAGTATATTGATGCCAGTGTAGCTACCATATGTGAATTGGCCTTCCCTATTTCTTCAGTCTTTTTTGACTATATTTTTAATGATAATATACTTACTCTTATCCAATCTTTCGGAGCTATTCTATTATTATTTTCAATTATAAAAATAAGCAAAAATCAATCTTAAACAGAAGAAGTGATATTATATATCACTTCTTCTTATTTTATTTTAATAAATATTTGACAAACAAACTATTCTGTGGTACTATCTATTTGAGATTAATTTCAAACTTTAAAGCTTTGGTGAGAGTTTTAAAGTTTTCCTACCCTAAACTTTAATCAAAAAAGAAAGAACCCCCACAAAAGTGAGAGGTTCTTTCTTTTTTTTATTTTTTATTTTTCATCAAAATATCCTAATTCTTTTAAGAATGGTTTTTTCTTTCTCCAGTCATTCTTTACTTTTACCCAAAGTTCTAAATATATTTTTCTATCTAATAATTTTTCAATTTCTTTTCTAGCTTCAGTTCCGATCTCTTTTAGCATTTTACCGCCTTTTCCTATTATAATACCTTTTTGAGAATCTCTTTCAACATAAATATTAATATTAAACTTATCCTTACCTTCATCTCTTTTTTCAACATTAATTATTTCTATTGCAACTGAATGAGGAATTTCATCTCTAGTTTTTAGTAATATTTTTTCTCTAACAATTTCTGTCATTATTCTATATATAGGCATATCTGTATACATATCATCTGGATAATATTGAATATCTTCCTCTAAAAACATTTCTAACCTATCTAATAATTTAGGAATCCCTATTCCATATTCCCCTGCTATTTCAACAATTCCATCAAATTTCCCTAATTTTTCTTCTACTTCTAATCTTTTATTTTTCAACTCTTCATCAGTTAATCTATCAATTTTGTTTATAACCAAAATTCTTGGAGTTCTTCTAGCTGACAAAACTCTTTCCATAACAAACTGATCTCCTGTACTAATTTCTTGAGTTCCATCTAAAAGCATTAGAATAGCGTCTACATCTTTTAATATTCTAATAGCACTATTTGTCATATATTCACCTAATAAATGTTTTGGTTTATGTATACCTGGAGTATCTATAAATATATACTGATTTCCTTTTACATTTAATATCCCTTTTATATTTTCTCTTGTTGTTCCTGCTTTATTTGAAACTATTGCTACTTTTTCATCAACTAATTTATTTATAAGGGTTGATTTCCCTACATTAGGTCTCCCTACTACAGCAATAAATCCTGCTTTCATTAATTCTCATCTCCTATTCCTATTTTAAAATATTCTTTCCTTATTTCTTCTAATCTATTTTCTTTTTTAAAACCTGATGTCTCTTTTTTTCTTTCATCAATACATTTATTTCTTATCATGCTAGGTAAAACTTCTCTTTCTAATTTTGCCTTTCTTCCATATCTTATAAATCTATCTTTAAAATTTTGATTTGTTATATCATAAAAAATTTTATTTATTTCAATATCTAATTCTATTTCTAATTTTTCTATATATTCTCTTAATTCTAAAGATAAATCTAATGAAATTTGTATTATAATATATTCATTTCCTCTATTTACTGTAAAACTTTTATAATTATTTTTTTTTAAATCTTCCGCTTCTAAATTTAAAATTTCTGATATTTTTAAGCCTGTTTCTGATAAAAGTTTTATTATTAGACTATCTCTTTTTTCTTTTCTACTATCTCCGCACACATCTAAAATTGCTTTAATTTCATATCCTTTTATCTTTTTACCAATTTTTATATTTTTTCTTGTTGTGCTTATTTTTTCAACTGGAGAATTATTTATATACTCTTTTTTTATAAAATATTTGTACATAGCTTTTAAAGAGGTTATTTTTCTTATTATTGAATTCTCTGCATATTTAGATTTTAAAAATTCTAAATATACCATAATATCCTCTTCTGTAACATCTAAAAGACTCTTGCCTTTTAAATATTCTTCAAAATCTAATATATCTTTTTTATAAAAATCTATACTTACCTTTGCTACAACTTCTTCCTTTTCTAACTGAAAAAAAAACTCATTAATCAACTTCATTCTAACTCCTATTCATAAAGTAATTCGTTTGCGTGTTTCAATACTGCATCAGTTACATTATCTCCTGCTAACATTCTTGAAATTTCTAAAACTCTCTCTTCTTCTTTTAATTTTCTTACCAATGTAATAGTTTTATTATCTTGTGTTTTCTTTTCTATAAAAAATTGTTCATTTGCTTTTGAAGCTATTACTGGAGAGTGAGTAATACATAAAACTTGTACATTTTCACCAATTTCCTTTAATTTCTCTGCAATTTTCCTAACAGTTTCTCCCCCTACTCCTGTATCTATTTCATCAAAGATTAAAATTGGAATATTATCAACTCTAGAAAAAATAACTTTTAATGCTAACATTATTCTACTAACTTCACCACCAGAAGCTATCTTTTGAAGAGGTTTTAATTCTTGCCCTATATTAGTTGAAATAAATATTTCAATTTCATCTGATCCATTTTTAGACATCATTTCTTTTTCATCTAATTTTATTTTTATATTTACATTTTTCATATTTAAAAAATCTAATTCTTTTATCAGTTCTTTTTCTATTAATTGAATATATTTTTTTCTAATTTTTCTAAGTTCTATTGCATATTTCCAATATTTTTCTTTATATTCTTCTCTTTTTTTATTTAAATTTGATATTTTAAATTCATTTTCATCTAATTTATTTAATTTCTCTTCAAGTTCTGTTTTAAAATTTAAAATTTCTTCAATAGTTTCTCCATACTTATCCTTTAATCTTTTTATTAAATCTAATCTTTCAATTACTTCTGAAAGTCTATTTTCATCAATATCTATTTCACTATTTAAATTTTCTATAGAGCTCACACAATCGTCTAACTCATAGTAAACTTTTTCTAATTGTTCATAAATATCTTCAAACTCTTTTCCATAACTTACTATTGTTTCTAAACTTTTTTTACAAGTATATATTATACTTAAAGCATTTATTTCTTCATTTTTTAATCCTAGTTCTGACATCATTAATTTCTCTTTAATTTTACCTGCATTAAAAAGTCTTCTATATTCTATTTCTAATTCTTCATCTTCTCCTAAATTTAAATTAGCACTTTCTATTTCTTGTAATTGAAATTCATAAAATTCTTTTCTTTCAGCTAAATCTCTTTTACTTTCTTCAATATATTTTACTTTTTTATTGAATTCATTATATAAACTAAAACTATTCTCAAGATTTTCTCTAATATCTTTTGCTTCTTCTTCTGAAAATCTATCTATTAATTTTATATGATTTTCTTTATTTAATAACATTTGATGAGAATGTTGTCCTACTATATCAACTAATGTTCTCATAATTTCTTTTAACGTTCCTAAAGGAGTTCTTATTCCATTTACAAAAACTTTTGTTCTTCCTGTCTTTTCTAAAACTCTTCTTATAATTATTTCTTGCTCTTCAACTTCTATTCCTAAATCTAAAAGTTCTCTTTTTTGATTATTATTTACATTAAATATACCTTGAGCAACCAAAGACTTATCTTCAGCCCCTAACATATCTATTTTAGCTTTTTCTCCTAATAACAAATTTATTCCACTTAGTATAATAGACTTTCCTGCTCCAGTTTCTCCTGTTAAAGTAATTAGCCCTCCACCAATTTCTATATCTAACTTTTCTATTATTGCTAAATTTTCTATTAAAAGCTCCTTTAACATAAATTATCTCCCCACCTTAATTTTTCCTTTAAAACAGAATAATAATTTCTATTTTCATAACTAAATAAATTTAATGTTTTTTCTGAATATTTAATTTCTATTTTATCATCTTCTTCTATTTGACGAACCATCTCTCCATCTACAATTATAAAACATCTATCATATCCTTTTACATGTTCCACTCTTACCTGTCTTTTAGAATCTATAACTATAGGTCTACTTGTAAGATTATGTGGAGCTATAGGAGTTATTAAGATTGCTTGTAAATAATGAGATAATATTGGACCTCCTGCAGAAAGAGAATAAGCTGTTGATCCTGTAGGAGTAGCTATTATAACTCCATCTCCCTTATATCTATTAATTCTATCTATATCACAAAACAAATCCAATGATGTTAATCTTTTCCCCATTCCTCCATTTGAAAAAACAACTTCATTTAAAGCATAAAACTTTTCTGAATTTATAGTTATTTCTAAAATCCCTCTTTTTTCTATCTTATATTTTCCTTCTAAAAAATTTTTGCAAGCATCCAAACCTTCATCTAATTTTGTTTCAGTTAAAAACCCTAAATTTCCAGCATTTATTGCAATTGTTATCAAATTTTTCTTTAAAATTATTTGTTTAGAAGCTCTAAGTAAAGTCCCATCTCCACCTATTACTATTGCAAAATCTGCTTCTAGAATATCATCAGGAGATAAAATTAAAACTTTATTTTTTTGAAAAAAATCTATTATTTTATGGTACATTTCTATAGCTTTAATCTTTTCTTTATTATAGAATATCACACATTTTTTTTCCATATTAACTCCTTATTTTAAAAATTTTCTAGGATCTATTGGTTTTAAGTTCATTCTAATTTCATAATATAAATTAGGCTTTTTATCTATTGAATATCCTAAAATTCCTATTTTTTGACCTTGTATAACTCTTTGATTTTGTTTTACTTTTGAAGAAATTAAGTTTCCATAAACCCCTATTGTATTATAACCATAATCAATCATGACAACTTTTCCTAGTCCTTGAATTTTTCCAGAATAAATAATCTCTCCTTTAAAAGATGATCTTACAATATCTCCTAATTTTCCTCTCATTTCTATTCCATTACTAGAAACAGATTTTGCTTTAAAATCATTAAAATTTAAAACGATTCTTCCATTTGTAAGAGGATAAGCAGCCCTTCCTAACTTAGATATGGCTGTTGAATATTTTACTTTCCCAACACTTTTTATTCTTGAATTAATTATATTTTCTATTTCTTTTTCTATTCTTTTTTTCTGTTTCTCTAGAGAAGATATTTTACTTATATGTGATTTTTTTTCTTTTTCTAATTTCTTAATTAATTTATTTTTTTGATATTGCTTTTTTGCAATTTGATTTTTTTTCAAATTTAAAGAATATCTTAATCTTGCTAATTTAGTTTTTTCTTTCTCTATATTAGCTTTAACTTCTTTTATATCATGTGTAACATCTTTTATCTTTGTCATCCTATTTAAATCATTATATAATATCTTAGAAAATTGTCTCTTCAATATCCCTTCTTCTTCAAAAGAAAGTTTAGACTTATCACGTCTATTCCAAGCAATAATTTTAGCATCAAATTCTGATTTTGTTCTTTGAAGTTCTTTTGAACTAAACTTTAAATTTCTTTCTCCGTAATCAATGTTTTTCATAATTGACTTTATTTCTAACTCTATCTTATTTCTATCCTTTAATATTTCATTAATTTCTTTTCTTATTTCTTCAATTTGTTCTTCAATCGTTTTTTTAGTATTATCTATAACTTCTATTCTTTCATGTTTAACTTTTATTTCAGTATCTAATTTTTTAATTTTTTCTTTCATCTGATTAACATTTGAACTTCCAAATATAAATATTGAAGATAAAAAATATATTAATATTAGTTTCATAATATTTCACTCTTCTCATTTACTGGAAATTTCCAAACAATTATTATTAGAAGAAATATTATCAAACTTTGAAAATAGATTATTTGAAATAAACTTAATATATCAACTTTTATATCTAGGGTTAATAGCCATTGTCTCAATATAAAATATATATTATAATAAATAACTGTCCCACTTAAAATTGCAACTGTAAACTGTAAAACATTTATATTTTTAGCTTTTAGCTTAGTTCTTGCGTTGCTTTTTCCATTTAATATTAACGCTAAATAATCACTTTGAATTTGAAGAGAAATAATAAAATATAATATTGCTAAAGAACTTATACTTCCAAATAATAATATATTTTTTATCCCTCTATATATTTTAGATTTCATCCCTATTTCTTCTGAATAACTTCCATCTATAAAATATTCTTTTATTCTTTTATCTTTATCTAAAATATCTTGAATCTTTTCCAAAGAAGATTTACTATCAAAATATATTCTCATTGAATCTGGAAGAGGATTCTCTCCTCTAGGAATAACAATTCCCAAATCACTTTGTAGATTTCTAAAAGCTATATAGCTATCTACATAAATAACTTTTTTTATTTCTGGAATATTAAGCAAATATTCTTCTATTTTTCCTTTTTCCTTTGTAGAAATATTATTTTGTAATTCAGCAGATACAAAATTTATATTATCTAATTTATTTAACTGAGAGTTAAAATTTAGTATTCCAGAAACAAAAAAATTAAAAAGAATAGAAATTAAAATAATACTAAAAAAACTCTTTTTTATATCTACGTAAATTTTTGATTTTTTTTGTACTTTTTTAAACATAATCTTTTCCTTCCATTCAAATTATTAAATAGAGGCAAAAATCTATTTTGCCTCTATATTTAAGTATATATTTATAAATTTTCTTTTATTACAGAAATTAATTTTTCAGCAGTTAGTTCATATTTTTCTAATAACTCTGCTCCTGTTCCACTTTGTCCAAATTTATCATAAATACCTACTTTTTTAACTTTAGCAGGATGTACTTCTGATAAAAATTCAGAAACAGCTGAACCTAAACCACCTATAACAGAATGCTCTTCTGCTGTAACTATAAATTTAGTTTCTTTTGCTGCCTTTAATATTGTTTCTCCATCTAATGGTTTTATTGTCCCTACATTTATAACTCTTACTGAAATTCCTTCAGCTTTTAATACTTCTGCAGCTTTTAATGCTTCAGCTACCATAAGTCCTGTTGCTGCTATAGTTACATCATTTCCTTCTTGAATTGTATTTGCTAATCCTATTTGGAAATCATAATTTTCATCAAATAAAACTGGTACTCCTAATCTTCCCATTCTTATATAAACAGGTCCATCATATTCCGCTGCTGCATGAACCATTTTTTTTGTTTCTACTGCATCTGCTGGAGATAAAACAACCATTCCTGGAACTACTCTCATTAAAGCAATATCTTCTATTGATTGATGAGATCCTCCATCTTCTCCTACAGAAATTCCTGCATGAGTTGGTGCTATTTTAACATTTAATTTCGGATAAGCTACTGTATTTCTTATTTGTTCATAAGCTCTACCTGCTTCAAAAACAGCAAATGTTGAAGCAAAAACAGTTTTTCCACAAGTTGCTAATCCTGCTGCAGTTCCTATTAAATCAGCTTCTGCAATTCCTACATTTATATGTCTTTCAGGAAATTCCTTTTTGAATACACTAGTTTTTGTTGAACCAGATAAGTCTGCATCTAAGACTACTACATCTTTATTTAATCTTCCTAATTCGGCTAAAGCTTCTCCATAAGCTTCTCTTGTCGCCTTTTTTATCATTGTTATCCCCCTTATTTATTTAATTCTTCTAAAGCTTGTACTGCTTGTTCTTGTGTAGGCGCTTTTCCATGGAATCCACATACATTTTCCATAAAAGAAACTCCCTTACCTTTAGTAGTTCTAGCAATTACAACAGTTGGTTTATTTTTAACTGTTTTAGCTTCATCTAAAGCAGATATTATTTCATCAAAATCATGACCATTTATTTCAATTACATGCCATCCAAAAGATTTCCATTTATCAGTTAAAGGTTCTACACCCATTACTTTATCTACGTTTCCATCAATTTGAAGATTATTAGTATCTACAAAAGCACATATATTATCAAGTCCATAATGTGCAGCTGTCATCGCAGCCTCCCATATTTGACCTTCTTGTTGTTCTCCATCTCCCATTACAGCATAAACTCTGTAATCTTCTTTAAAAATTTTAGCATTTAACGCCATTCCATTTGCAACAGAAAGACCTTGTCCTAAAGAACCTGTTGAAATTTCAACTCCTGGTACTTTTTTCATATCTGGATGTCCTTGTAATATAGAACCATATTGTCTTAAAGTCATAAGGATTTCTTTGTCAAAATATCCTTTTTCTGCTAGTACAGCGTATAATGCTGGAGCTGCATGTCCTTTAGATAATACAAATCTATCTCTTCCCTCCATTTTTGGATTTTTAGGATCTACGTTCATTTCATGAAAATATAATGTTGTTAATATATCAGTAGCTGAAAGTGATCCTCCTGGATGACCAGAATTTGCTTTGGTGATCATTTTAATAATGTCTTTTCTTACTTCTTTTGCTTTTGTTGATAAAAGATTAATATCCTTCATTGTTTCTCCTTTCAATTTATATTTATAAAATATTATATTATTTTATAACTTAACTTGTCAATAAAACTAGAATTTTTTAATTCATAATTTATTTTTTTATATACTTTTTTATTAAATTTTTCATATTTAAAATTTCCTAAAAGTATAAATAATATTAAAAATAAAATAAGAGGCCTAAATAACTTCTCTTCTTTTTTAGTACTCTTTAGTATATATACTAAAGATAACATTAATATGTATATATACTCTTCTATAGATGAACTCAACTTAATAACTATATAAAGACATATTATTATCGAAATAAAAATTAAAGCTTTCGATATATTTTTCCTTAGTTCTTTATCTACTATTGGTATATGTAACAAAGCTCCCCTTGCCCAACCTTTTGGAAAAAAATCAAAAATTAAATGAACTCCCATGGCACATGAAAATCCCATGATAAACATTCTAAACAGATAACTTTCTTCATTATTATAAAGACTCAAAAGAAAAAATATAATTATAGGACTATGGGTTAAAATATTTCTATGCCTTAATTTTAATTTAAAATCCCAATCAGGAAATTTAATCCCTATTAAGAAAGCACTAAAAGATATAATGATCCCTATAATTCCTATATTTTCTAAAAATTTTAGTATAGTTTCCATGTATTTCTCCACTGTTTAATCGCGTAAATATATTTTACTATATTTTACAAAAAAAATCACTATTTAATATAGTTTTAATTAATTTAATAACAAAATAAAAAAATCTCCAGTAATAACTTACTAGAGATTTTAAATTTTATAAAACCTTAGCTAAAACTCCATTTAAAAATTCATATGACTTTGTATCTCCATATTTTTTAGCTAACTCTACAACTTCATTAATTACAACTTCTTTTGGAGTTTTTTCAAACATCAATTCATAAACTGCAGATTTCAGAAGAGCTTTTTCTACAATTCCTATTCTATCATAACTCCAACCTTCCATTTTAGAATTTATAGAATCTAAAATCTCTTCACTATGATCTTCAATTCCTTTTACATATTGTTCTATAAATTCTCTTTCATTTTCGTTTATTTTTTTCCCTTCTTCTCTTGTAAGGTAATCAGAGTAAATATCTTTTGCTGATTCTTCTTTCATTTCTGCTTCAAATATAATCTTAAATAAATCTTCTCTTGCTGCTCTTCTGCTCATCTCTTCCCCTTTTATTTTCTAAATCTTTCTAATATATTATTAAAATAATTTCTAACTTCTTCATTATCACTTACTATATAACCTATTATTGTTAGTAATATAATAAACAATGTGGAAAAAAATCCAAAAATAAGAACTAAAATTGCTATAATAAATCCAACTATAGCTCCTAAAACTTTCCTTTTATTTTCCATTATTAAGATAATAAACTCGTCTAACATATAGCCTCACCTCTTAATTAATTCTCTTTAACTTTTAAGGAAACTTTTTTTATTTTTATTTCTATCACTTCTATATCTAATTCTAATTTATCTTGTAACTCTGATTTTATCTTTTTTTGTAACTCTTCACTTTTTTCAGCTATACTTCTATTAGTTAGCATATCTAAATTAATTAATATGTAATGTTTTTTTCTTTTCTTACCACATACTATCTTTATATTTCTTATTTCTCTATCTGGTGATAATATTTCTTTTATAACTCCTTTAATTGAATCTAATGAAATATTTACAGTTCCTAATTCACCCTTTATAATATATCCTTCTTCTTTTTTAAACAAAGAAATAAACTTAATTATTACTATAAATATATATATTATTGAAATTGTTAAAATTAACACATTTCTAAAAAATACATCTTCTTGAAAAGTAATTAAATATTTAGGAACAAACACATATACTATCCCTAAAGAAGCTAATATAAGCATTCCTAACCAAGCTATAAAAAACAAAAACTTTTTAAACATAAAATCACATCCCTTTGTTTATGCATTTTCTTCTAAAATTTCTACAGTTTCCTCTATCTTTATATCTTGAATAAATACATTAACTTCAACTACTGTTAAAGCAGTTAACTCAGAAACAGCTTTTAATACTGCCTCTTGAACATTTTTAGCAACTTCTGAAATATGATATCCATATTTTATTATTATATAAGTGTCTATACTACATTCTTTTTCTCCAACTTCAACTTTTATTCCTGTTGTTGTTCTTTTTTTACCTAGCATTTTGCTAACTTCTCCAGCTACTCCTCCTGCTAATTTATATACACCATCAACATCTTCAGTAGCTTTAGCGGCAATGGTTCTAACCACATCATCTGCTATTTTTATATTTCCTAAGTTACCCATAATAAACCCCCTTCTATAAATTTAAATTAATATACATCTATTATAACCCAAATTCCTTTTCAATGAAAGCAGTTGTTACATTTCCTTTTTTATAATTTTCATTTTCTAGAACTTTTAAATGAAAAGGTATTGTTGTTTCTACACCTTCAATTATAAATTCATTTAAAGCTCTCTTCATTCTTGCAATAGCTTCTTCTCTATCTATACCAAAAGCAATTATTTTACCTATCATTGAATCATAATAAGGTGATATTTCATATCCTTGATATGTATGAGAATCTATTCTTATTCCTATTCCTCCTGGAGTTACATATTTAGTTATTTTCCCAGGACATGGTAAAAATCCATGCTCTGTATCCTCTGCATTTATTCTACACTCTATTGCATGACCATAAGGAACTATATCCTCTTGAGTCATATTTAGTATATCTCCCTCAGCTAATACTATTTGTAATTTTATTATATCTAAACCAGTTACAGCTTCAGTTACTGTATGTTCCACTTGTATTCTAGTGTTCATCTCCATAAAATAAAAATTATTATCTTGATCTAGCAAAAATTCAAAAGTTCCTGCTGAATCATAATTAATAGCTTTTGCAAGTCTTACTGCTGCATCTCCCATTTCTTTTCTTACCTTTTCAGGTAATTTAAATGATGGAGATTCCTCTATTAATTTTTGATTTTTTCTTTGGATAGAACAATTTCTTTCTCCTAAATGTATTACATTCCCATGTTTATCTCCTATAATCTGAATTTCAACATGTTTAGGATTTTCAACATATTTCTCTACAAATACGTCTGGATTATTAAATGCTGCCTCTGCTTCATTTTGAGCTGCAACCATATTTCTTTCTAATTCCTCATCATTTCTAGCTATCCTCATTCCTTTTCCACCGCCACCAGCAGTAGCTTTAATCATTACTGGATATCCAATTCTTTCTTCTATTTCTTTTTTTGCTTCTTCAACATTTGTTATTATACCTGTTCCATTTGTTACAGGAACATTATTTTCTATTGCTTTTTCTCTTGCGGTAGCCTTATCTCCCATATTTTTTATGCACTCATGATTAGGTCCAATGTAAATTAATTCATGTATTCTACAAATTTTAGCAAATCTTGCATTTTCAGCTAAAAATCCATATCCTGGATGAATAGCATCTGCTCCAGTTATTTCTGCCGCTGCAATTATATTAGGAATTTTCAAATAAGAATCTACAGCTGAAGCTGCTCCTATACATACGGCTTCATCTGCCATTTGAACATGTAAACTATCCTTATCAGCCTCTGAATAAACTGCAACTGTTTTTATTCCTAATTCTTTAGCTGCTCTTATTATCCTTATAGCTATTTCTCCTCTATTCGCAATAAGTATTTTCTTCAATTTTACCCTCCAATTTCTTTTATAATTTCCTTATAAATTATTTGATTTTTATTAAAGCTTTTCCATAATCAGTTGTATCTCCATTTTTCAATAAAATTTCTTCTACAACACCAGCTTTATCAGACTTCATAGGAGTTTTAATTCCAACTGTTGATATGTAACCTATTACTTGTCCTATCTTTATTGGTTGTCCTACGCTAACTAATGGAACTCCATTTTTATCAAAGAAATAAAACTTCCCTATATTAGTTGATTTTATATATTCAAAAACTTCCTCTTCTTTTACTATTTCTTCTTCTAAAATAACTTCCTCTTCAACTTCCTCTATTAAATCTTTTTTTATTTTTATTTTTAGTTCTTCCGCTTCATAATTTATTTCAGATAGGTTCTTATCAGCTAATATCCTAACTAATTCATCTATCATTATTTCTTCTTTTTCCACTTGTTCCTCCTATACTTTTTTTTTAATTTTATCACAAACAGAAAAATGTAGCAAGATAAAATTACATCAGTTATTTAATCACCAAGCTATCTTTTCCCAATAAATCCACAACTTCGTTTATAAAATTTAACGAAGGAAATACTTTAACTTTTGAATCCTTCACCACTTTTTTATTATCTTTTTTCATTGCAAAGAAAAGAGTTGATTTCCCTCTATACCTTTTTAATATATCTTTTAATTTTAAAAATTTATGTTTCTCATTTTCCTTAAGCAATATATAAACTTTTTTATTATTTAAAAAACCTAATTTATTCACATCTATTAAACTTTTAACTATAAACTTTTTTGTTTCATTTCCATTAAAATAATCTGCTTTAATACTTCCTGAAAGAAATGCTGCTTTTCCTTCTATGAAATCTGAAGAATATTTATTAAAATCTCTTGGAAATATTATTCCTTGAATTAAGTCTGTATAATCCTCAATATCAAATATCCCCATTACTTCTCCAGTTCTTTTAGTCACAACCTTTTTTATATTATAAATAATTCCGACTATATCCACAATCTTATTTTCTTCCCCATCTTTTATACTTTCTATATTATCTACACGATAAGTAGAGATTATATTTTTATAAACATCTAATGGATTTGCACTTAAATAAAATCCTAAAAATTCTTTTTCTTTTTTCAATTTTTCTTCTAATTTAAACTCTTCCACTTGAGACATGGAAAAACTAGTTATTGTAGATTTTGCTTCTCCAAATAAATTCATTTGCTGAATTTCATCTTCTTTTAATCTTTTATTTGCATAATCAATTCCTTTAGAAATAGACTCTATTTTAGCTTTCCTATTTCCTTCTAGACAATCTAATGCTCCTGAATAAACAAGAGCTTCTAAACCTTTTTTATTGATACCATATTTTTTAGTTCTAAAAATAAATTCATCAAAAGTTTTATACTCTCCGTTTTCCTCAACTTCTTGCTTTATTCCTTCAGAAACTTTTATTCCTAAATTTTTTATTGCTGAAAGAGCAAATACTATACCTTCCCTATCAACTAAGAATCTAGAAGCTGCTTTATTTACATTTGGAAATTTAACCTTAACTTGATGTCTTCTTGCATCTTCAATATACCCTGCAATATTTTCTATATCCTTCATTCCTGAACTCATGATTGCTGCAAAATAATACTTAGGATATAAAGCTTTTAAATATGCTGTCCAATATGCAATCAGAGCATAGGCAGCTGAATGCGATTTATTGAATCCATAGCCTGCAAATTTATCTATTAGATGAAATATTTCATTTGCTTTCTCTTCTGTATAACCATTTTTTATAGAACGTTCTATAAATTTTTCTTTGTTTTCTTCCATTATATAAATATTCTTTTTTCCCATGGCTCTTCTTAATAAATCTGCTTCTCCTAAAGAATAATTAGCCATGATATTAGCTATTTTCATAACTTGTTCTTGATAAAGTATTACCCCATAAGTTTCTTCTAATATTTCTTTTAAAGAATTATGAGGATATTTAATTTCTTCTCTCCCATTTTTACAATTAATAAAATTATCAACCATCCCAGATCCTAATGGTCCCGGTCTATATAAAGCTAACAATGCTATTATATCTTCAAATCTATCTGGCTTTAATTTTCTAAGTATTTTTCTTATTCCTTTAGATTCGCACTGAAAAACTCCTAATGTATCTCCATTAGAAAGTAATTTATAAACCTCTTCACTATTTAAAGGAATTTCTTCTAACTTTATTTCTTTTTTCAAATCTTCTTTTACATAATCTATCGTCCTTTGGATATTTGTTAGATTTTTCAAACCTAAAAAATCCATTTTCAAAAGTCCTAATTCTTCCAATTCTTTCATTTGATATTGAGTTGAGATCGATGAATCTTTGTCTGAATAAAGAGGTACAGTTTCATTTAGAGGATCTTTTGTAATAACTATTCCTGCAGCATGAATAGAAGTATGTCTAACTTTATTTTCTAATCTACCAGAAAAATCTAATACCATTTTTATTTCATTATCAGTTTTATAAATTTCATTTAATTCTTTTACATTTTTTAATGCCTCTTTAATAGAATAATTAAAAGGAATTAATTTAGCCACTTTATCAATTTTTGAAAGTTGTATATTTAAAACTCTTCCTACATCTCTTATTGCTGCTCTAGCCTTTAAAGTTCCGAAAGTTATAATTTGAGCTACTTTATCACTACCATATTTTTTAACTACATATTCTATTAATTCTTGTCTTCTTTCCTGACAAATATCTATATCTATATCTGGCATAGATATTCTTTCTGGATTTAAAAATCTTTCAAAAATCAAATTATACTTCAAAGGATCTAATTCTGTTATTCCTAAAGCATAAGCAACTAAACTTCCTGCTGCTGATCCTCTTCCTGGACCAATAGGTATTCCTCTTTTTTTGGCAAAACTTATAAAATCCCATACAACAACAAAATACCCAGCATATCCCATCTTATTTATAATGGATATTTCATATTCTATACGCTCTATTATACTCTCATTAAGACCTAAGGGATATCTTTTTTTTAATCCTTCATAAACTAAAGTTTTCAAATAATTTTCTATATTACTTTGATCTTTTGGAATTACATAGTAAGGAAACTTAAATTTTCCAAATTCAATTTGAACATTACATTTATCACTAATTTCATTAGTATTATCAATAGCCTCTATATATTCTTGACCTAAAGCTTCTATCATTTCTTCTCTAGTTTTTAAATATAATTCTTCTGTTTCTATTTTCATTCTTTTTTCATCATTTATTCTAGAACCTGTTTGGATACAAAGCATTATATCTTGTAATACATGATCCCCTTTATTAACATAATGAGTATCATTTGTTGCTACTGTTTTCACTTGAAATTTATTAGCTAACTGAAATAATTTTTTATTTAATTCTTCTTGAATTAAAAACCCATTATTTTGTAATTCTATATAAAAATCTTCTTTTCCAAAAATTTCTATATAATCTTCTATCGCTGCATTTATTTTTTCTGAAGATTCTTCATCTAGAATTCTTCTAGAAATTTCTCCTTGCATACAAGCTGATAGACAAATAACACCTTCCCTATGCTTCTTTAAAAATTCTTTATCTGTTCTAGGTTTATAATAAAATCCTTCAATATAGGCTTGGGAACTTATTTTTATTAAATTTTTATATCCTTCATTATTTTTAGCCAATAAAACAACATGAAAAATTCTACCTTCTTTATTTTTCATTCCATTCTCAGCGACATAAGCTTCTATACCTATTATAGGCTTAATGCCATTTTCAATGGCTTTTTTATACATTTCTATTGCCCCGAACATATTCCCATGATCAGTTATACCAATACTTCTCATTTTTAATTCTTTGGCTTTACTTATATATTCTGAAATCTTTCCGACACCATCAAGAAGACTATACTCTGTATGTAAATGTAAATGAGTAAATCTATTTTCCATAATAGTATCTCCTTTCGATCTTTACTTATATTATATTACACATTTTCAAAATAATATCCATTTTCTTTTAAAATTTCAGAAAATTTTTCTATATTTTCTTCTTTTATTAAAATATGAAATTCTTCAGCCTTTAATATTAACTTTCCAATTTCTTTGTTCTTTATAATAAAGTTTACTAATTCTTTATCTTCTCCTAATTTTAAAACTTTATAATCATTAATTATTTTAATTGAGTTAATTCTTTTTTCCATTTCGTTAAAAAAATCTGTCCAAATATTTGAAAAATCAGAAGATATTTTTTCTTTAAATTCATTAATTTTTTCATAGAAATCTTTTTTGTTTTTTATTTTTCTAAAAAAACTATCCTTAGAAAGCTTATACTTATTAGATGAAATTTTTGTACCTATAGTTTCTAAAAATAATATTTTAATTGGAGATTCTCCAATTAATGTTATTATTAATCTATCATCTTCTAATATAGCGTTTCCTTCTTCCTCTTCTTTGAAATCATATTTATCACTTCTACCAAAGATATATCTCCCTAATTCTGTAAACTTAATGGCTTTAATTCCATCAAACTTAGATAAATAACCATGCTTTAAATATAATGCATTTTTATTTGAAGGTAATGTATAGAAAATTTCAATTACTCCTAATGCACTAAGTATAAATAAAACAGATTTTATAAATGGTTCTATTATATAATTTCTGTAATTAAAATAAGAAGTTATTTTAGTTCTCTCATAGTTAGCTTCATTTATATAAATATTATTATACACTGAATTTATATCTAAAACTTCTATAAATTTATCATTATATATAATATAGTTTATTATATTATCTACATTAACCATTTTATTATCTGGCATTTCCATTAAAGCTTCTTTAATAGTTTGTATTCCTCTTTTTACTTCACTATTATTTTTAAAAATTTTATTTACACCTTTTAAATAATTTAAATATAGTCTTATATAAACTGAATTCTTATCCTTTATACTTTTACCCTCTAGAAAATCATTCACTATATTTTTAATATTGCTAGCCCTTAAATAGGAAATATTTAGATATTCTTCCTTCAATAAAAAGAAAAACAACGCTATTGTTTCAGTTTTTAAAAAACTCAAATCCTTCTCATCTTCATAATACTCTTTTATATTACAATATTTACACATATTATTTTTAGAAGATTTTAATACCTTCCCACTTGAAGATAATTCTATTTTTCCATCTGCAAAAAATTTAAAATAATTTACAATGTCTTCTAAAATAATATTTTCATTACTATCGCTAGATAGTTTTCCATATCTTTCAGAAGGATAAATATAACATTCCTTTGTCCTAGGCAAGAATTCTCTATACCATCTTACAATGTCGTTATCTAAATATAAATATTCTTCTTTTTTTACTCCATACCCATATTTAAAAAATCTATACTCATCTTTTAACTGTATATCGTTTGAAAACTCTCTACCTTTTTTAAAACATAAATCTCTTTCTTTTATGATGTATTTCCCATCCCAAGCTATTCTTATAAATATTTCTTGAACATCTTTAGGTAAAGTTGAAAAAACATTTAAAAAACTTTCTTTTTTTAAGAAAATCTGATCCATTAATTCTAAAAATTTAGATTTTTTACTGTCCTCTGTTATTAAAGAAACTTCAAAAATTCCCATATTTAATCCAATATATCCTTCTGCTATTAGGTCTATGAAATAAACCTTAAATAATTTATATAAATCACTTTTTGTATAAAATTTATCTATCGCTTCTCTAAACTGTGTCCTGCTTATTCCCATAAAATCTCCTATCCTTTAACTACCTAATATAAACTCTATATCTTCTTCATTTAAATTTTTAACTGCTGCCCCTTCATCTGATATCAAACTTTCAACCAATTGAGTTTTTGTTTCTTGTAATTTTAAGATTTTTTCCTCTATTGTATCTTTAAGAATCATTTTATATGAAAAGACTGTTCTATCTTGTCCTAATCTATATGCTCTATCCACTGCCTGATTTTCAACAGTTTTATTCCACCATGGATCATAAATAAATATTGTATCTGCTGCAGTTAAATTAAGACCAACTCCTCCTGTTTTTAAGGTCATTACAAATACTTTATATTTAGAATCTGTTTGAAATTTGTCAACTAATATATGCCTATCTTTAGTAGCTCCTGTCATTGATAAATATTTTATTTCATTTTTTTCTAATTCTTTACAAATCCCATCTATAGAATTAATATAATTAGCAAAAACTAAAACCTTATGATTATTTTTTACCGCTTCTATTATATTTTCTATAACAACTGTCTTTTTACTTGAAACAATAGATGAATTTTTAATTTCTGGACAACTTGTAATTTGTCTTAATTCATTTAATGCTTGAAGAATATAAAATTGCGATTTATTAAATCCTTTTACTTTTATATTCTCATGAACCATATTATAATAATACATTCTTCTTTCTTCGTAATATTTTTTTTGATTTGGATTCATTTCAATGTATACTACTTTTTCTATTTTATCTGGTAAATCTTTCAATACTTCTTTTTTTATTCTTCTTAAAATAAATGGATATATTTTTTTTCTTAATTCATTAATAGCCTCTTGATCATTATCCCTATGTATAGGAACTGCATAAAACCTATTAAACTCTTCAGCTGTTCCAAACATTGAAGGATTTAGAAACCTAAATAAAGAATACAATTCTCCCAAATTATTCTCAACAGGAGTTCCAGATAAAGCTATTCTATTCTTAGAATTTAAAAGCATAACAGCCTTTGTTGTCTGGGCATTTATATTTTTTATATTTTGAGATTCATCTAGTATAACTAAATCAAATTTCAATTTTTTTACTTTCTCTATATCATTTCTTACTGTCCCATAAGTCGTTAAAATAACTTCACTATTCATTATTTCTTCTAAATTTCTATTACTTCCATAATAAATTCCAGTATTTAAATTAGGACTAAACTTTTTTATTTCACTTTCCCAGTTATATACTAAACTTTTAGGCATAACAACTAGAGTTTTTTTATTAGCTCGTGTATGTATTTTATTTATTAACACAATTGCTTGCAAGGTTTTCCCAAGTCCCATATCATCAGCTAAACAACCGCCTAAATTGTTACTTATTAAATAAGCTAACCATTTACAACCATATTCTTGATACTTTCTTAACGTTGCATTTATTTTAGGCAATCTTATTTTTTTACTTTCTAAATTATTTATTCCTAAGAAAAAATCTTTTCTTTTGTTTATTTCTGTTTTTAAAATTTTATCATTAATCATCTCATCGACTATAGGTAAATCAAAAAATGATATTTTCACTTTTTTATCTTGATCTATTTTAAAAACTTTTTCCAATTTCTCTATATATTTTTTATTAATTATAGCGTTAGTTCCATCTCCTAAAACAATATAAGAGTCCTTTTTTAAAGTGGATAATATGTCAGCTATACTAAACTTTTCTTCTCCTATCTCTAATTCTAATTCTCCTTCTAAAAAATCTATAGAATGTTTTAACTTTCCAACTAACTTAGGTTTCGCAACTTTAATGCTATATTTTTTAAGTTTATCTGTTCCAATTACCTTATACTTACCTGCTAATTGCAACAAATCTTTTTTTACAAATTCTTTCGCTAATTTTTCTTGTATTATAAGTAAATTATCTTCATCTAAAAAATAACCATATCTTATTCCTAAATTTTTCTGATGCTTTGTTATAATTTTTATTATTTCATCAATAAATTCATTTGTTTTTTCCAAATCAACTCTACTCTTAGATATTTTCTTTTCCAAATTATTAATAATTATAATTTCCTCTAAATTATTCTTCCGTATAAATTCATCAGAAATAGAGGAATATAATATATTTATCTTTAAATAAAGACTGTTATCCTGGGAAATTTTATCAATTACTAATTGGGGAATTCCTTTTAATTCTAATTTTTTTTCAACCTTATAATCTAAATAATTTATTTCTATATCATTGACATAATTATTAGCTAAAGATAGAAAAACCTCTATATCATTTTTATCAATACTTATATTTAAATCTTCTAATAAACTTGTATCTAAAAATAATTCTTTGAAATTATATATTATACCTTTCCTAAAAATTAAATGTTCATTTAAAATCTTAAAATCAAAATATTTATTATTTAAAACTAATTTTGAATCTAATTTTCCCTCTTCTTCTGATTCTTCTAAGATTAAACTTAAACTATTTTCTTCTAAACTCCATAAAATTTTATTGAAATTCTCATCCACAAAATTATCAATTTCTTTTAAATATTCAGCTATCTCTGAAACTTGTTCGAAATATAGTTCTTTTCTAATTTCTCCCCATCCAACAAAAAAATCATCTTCTTTAGTTTCTTTTAATAACGAGACTAATTTTTCTATATTTTCATTTTCAATTTGAAAATTGCTAAAATCTGTTATTTCGTCTTTTTCTTTAGAAACTGGAACAATATAATCTCCATCATTATCTATAATAAGCATAAAATAAATTTCTTTTTCCGTTTTTAATTTCATATTTCCCCTATTTTATCTCCCTTTTTTATTTTTTGCTAAGATTAATTATATCATAATTTCTTCTATCCATCAAGTTTATCAAGTCTTTATCATAAAAAAAAAGACCTTCTCAGGTCTTTTTTTTTATTTAGAAAAACTTAAAATTGTTGTTACTATATTTTTTATTCTTCCTTTTTTTACTTTTGATTCATCTATATATTTTATTGTTAATCCTGTATAACCATAAATAGCTGAAATTATTGGATTTATTAAATTTAAAAAACAATAAGGTACATATACCCAAGGAGCTATTCCTAGTGTTGCAATCATATAAGCTCCACAACTGTTCCATGGAATAAGAGGAGAAGTCATTGTCCCTGAATCTTCTAGAACTCTAGATAAAGTTACAGGATGTAAATTTCTTTTTTTATATGCATCTTTAAAAATTCTTCCTGTTATTACAATTGATAAATATTGTTCTGAAGCTAATGCATTAGCTGCTAATGCTGTAAGTAATGTAGAAAGAATTAAGCTTCCTGTTGAGTTTGCTAGTTCTAATATTTTATTGGCTATTGCTGAAAGCATCCCTGTTTTTTCCATGACTCCTCCAAAAAAAAGAGCACAAATAATTAAAGATACTGTCCACATCATACTATTCATACCTCCACGAGTAAGCAGAGAATCTACAATTTTATTTCCTGAATTAGAAATATAACCAATTTGAAGAGAAGTTACAAAATCTTTAACTTTAACTCCTTGGATAAAAATTGCTGCTATTCCACCTATCAAACTTCCACAAACTAATCCTGGAATTGCTGGTATCTTTTTTATTACTAATCCTATTGTTATCACTGGAACTATAAACAATATTGGAGTAATCACAAACTCAGTATTCAAAGTATTTAATATAGAATTTAAAACCTCTATATTAATTTGAGAATTTGAATATTTATTCCCTATTATTGTAAATAATATAATAGTTATTATAAAACTAGGAATTGTAGTATAAAGCATATATTTTATATGTTCAAATAATTTCGAACCTGCCATGGCTGGTGCTAAGTTAGTTGTATCTGAAAGAGGAGACAATTTATCCCCCATATATGCTCCTGAAATTATTGCTCCTGCAGTTATTTGAGGAGGAATTCCTAACCCAGCTCCAACTCCCATTAAGGCTATTCCTATTGTTGCAGCTGTACTCCATGAACTTCCAGTTGCTATTGCCACTACAAATGAAAGTAATAATGTTGCTGGTAAAAATATACTAGGAGACATTATTTTAAGTCCATAAAAAATCATTGTGGGAACAACACCAGAAATAATCCAACTTCCTACAACCATACCAATTATTAATAAAATAATAGCTGCTTCCATTGAAGACTTTATAGTTTCCAATATACCCTCTAATATTTCATCCCAATCATACTTAAGTGAAAACATTGCTATACAAGCTGCTAACATTCCAGATAACATTATCGGAATATGTGGATCTGCTCCTGTAAATTTTAAGGTATAAGCAAGAGATCCTACTAAAAATATAAGCGGTATCATTGCATGTACAAATTTTGTTTCTTTAATTTTTCCAGTATTTCTCACGTCACAATCATTTTTTTTCATTTTTCCTCCTAGCTATTAAATCCTAATCATAAAGATTAAAATTTTAATTATCACCCCTATTTTTTTTAAATTTTAACAATAAAAAAACATCATTGATTCTAAAACCAATGATGTTAACCACTTTCCCATTGGATCCCAAATCTCCCTGTCAATATTTAGACGAGGTTAGCTACGGATCCTAGATCCGATTAGAATGGGTCCCCCGCTTTCTTCTTAAATATAATTTTAAAACAATTATAAATAAAACTAAGCGAATTATTTGCTATTTTTATTTTCAATTTATTATATAATAAATTGAAAATATGTCAATAGTTTTTTAAACTATTTTTGTATTTAATTTTTTTCCACCTAAAAGATGAAAATGAATATGAAATACCTCTTGGCCACCGTATTCATTGCAATTAGTTATAACTCTGTATCCTTCTTCAGCTATACCTAAATCTTTAGCTATTTTAGCTATCACCATATACATTTCTCCAATTAATTCCTTATCCTCTTCTTTTATATCATTTATTGTTGGTATTTCTTTTTTAGGCACAACTAAAATATGTACTGGAGCTTGAGGATTAATATCCTTAAAAGCTAATACTTTATCATTTTCAAAAACTATTGTTGCTGGTATTTCTCTATTTATTATTTTTGTAAATATAGTTGCCATTTTAAAATCCTCCATCAATTGTTAATTAATCTTCTATCATTGAAACTCTTCTTAAATGTCTTCCACCTTGAAATTCTGTATTTAAAAAAGTATCAACTATTTCTAAAGCAAGAACATCTCCAACCATTCTAGCTCCAAAAGCTAAAACATTAGCATTATTATGTTCTCTTGTAAGTCTAGCCATTGTAGTATTCATACAAAGTCCAGCTCTAACACCTTTTACTTTGTTTGCTGCTATTGAAATTCCTATCCCTGTTCCGCAAATAACTATTCCAAATTTTGCTTTTTGGTCAACAACTGCTTCTCCTACAGCCTTACCATAAACAGGATAATCAACTGAATCAGTAGAATTACATCCTAAATCTAAAACTTCATATCCTTTTTTTTCTAAATGTTCTTTCACTTGTTCTTTTAATTGGTAACCACCATGGTCACAACCTAATGCTATTTTCATTTTTCTCTCCTCAGTATTTATATTTTTTAATTTTTATTAAAAACCTTCAAATAATGGCTCCCCAGCCTCTACTTCTTTTTCTGTAGCTTCTCTAACACCTTTTACTTCTACTTCAAATCTAACTTCTTTTCCTGCAAAAGGATGATTTCCATCAGCTATAATTTTATCTTCTAAAATTTCTTTAATTATAAATGATTGTTCTCCACCATCTTCTAAATCAGCTATAAAATCAAGTCCTACATAAAGATCTTCAAATTCTATAAATTGATCTCTATCCATTTCAACTACCATTTCTTCATCTCTTTGCCCATATCCTTCTTCTGGTGTTAATATTATTTTGTCTTTAAATCCCGCTTCTTGACCTTCTAAAGCCTCTTCTACTTTTAAAACAAAGTTTCCAAAACCTTGAATGAAAAAATAAGGTCCCACTTCCTTAGTATCTTCTAATAATTCATTACTCTTGTTATCATAAACTTTAAATTCTAAAGTTACTACTCTTCCTTCTTCTATTTTCACAATATCACCTCACTAATTAATATTCTATAGTTTAAGAGTACCATATATTTATTTAAATTTCATCCTTTATTTTATCCCCATCTCTATTTCTATAAGTTTTCTATTATCTATTGAGGTTAATTTTTCTAACAATAAAAAAGCTAATTCTATAGCAGTTTTAGGATTTGAAGAAGTTATTATATTTCCATCTTCAACTATCTCCTTGTAAATTCCTTTTGCTCCATAAGTTTCTAATTGATTAAAATATCTTTTATTTTCTCTTAAATAGGTTGTCGCCTTTTTCTCTCTTAGTATTCCTATTTTTCCTAAAGCAATAGCTCCTGTACATACCCCTACTATTATTTTTTCTGACTGAAAAAAATCGTAGATAAGTTTTTTTATGCTTTCTTTTAAAAAATCATCAAAATATCTAAACTTTCCAAATCCACCAGGTATTATAATTGCACAATAATCTTCCACATTTATTTTTTCTATATTTAAATTTATATCTGAAACCAATCTTAATTTATTAAAAGATATTCTTGTTAAATTTTTCTCACTAAAAGAGGCTGTAACAACTTCTATCTTTTCATATTTTTTAGAAATTATATTACTCCAACCAAAAACATCTATGAAAGGAGCGATTTCTAAAATTTCACTTCCATTTGAAATTAATAGCAATATCTTTTTCATATTATTATTCCCCTTTTGAGACACTATTTTCATTTTAATGAAAAAAATAAAAAAATTATTGACTTAATTCAAAAAGTCAAATACAATATCTTGTTTGATTATATCATATATTTAAAATTAAACGACAATTTTTTTAATTTGTTGTATAATATAAAGAAAATATTAAGGAGGTTTGAATGGCTAAATTAGACCAAAATTTAACACCATTATTCACAGTTTTAAAAGATGTTTATGCAAAAAAAAATGTAACTCCCTTTCATGTTCCTGGACACAAACAAGGAAATGGAATGGATGAAGAATTTCTTGAATTTATAGGGAGAAATCCTTTAAAAATAGATGTTACTATTTTTAAAATGGTTGATGGACTTCATCATCCTACAAGTCACATAAAAAAAGCTCAAGAATTAGCTGCAGATGCTTATGGAGTAAACCAAAGTTTTTTTGCTGTTAATGGTACTTCTGGAGCCATTCAGGCTATGATTCTTTCTGTTGTAAAATCAGGAGAAAAAATATTAGTTCCTAGAAATGTTCATAAATCAGTTTCAGCTGGAATTATCCTATCTGGAGCTATTCCTATTTATATGAACCCTGAAATTGACAATAATTTAGGGATTGCTCATGGAGTAAAACCTCATACAGTTGAAAAAATGTTAGAACAACATCCTGATGTAAAAGCAGTTTTAATCATAAATCCTACTTATTATGGAGTTGCTACTGATATTAAAAAAATTGCTGATATTGTTCACAGCTTCGATCTTCCTTTAATTGTGGATGAAGCTCACGGACCTCATCTTCATTTTCATGAAGATTTACCTATCTCGGCTGTTGATGCTGGAGCAGATATTTGCTGCCAAAGCACTCATAAAATAATTGGAGCTATGACTCAAATGTCCCTATTACATGTAAACTCTACAAGAGTTAACCCTAATAGAATTCAACAAATATTGAGTTTATTACATACAACTTCTCCTTCTTATCCTCTTATGGCATCACTTGATTGTGCTAGAAGACAAATTGCCACAAAGGGAAGAGAACTTATATCTAAAGCCATTGAGCTTGCTAACTTCACTAGATCTGAGCTTAATAAAATCCCTGGAGTTTATTCTTTTGGAGAAGAAATTGTTGGAAGAGAAGGAGTTTTTGCTTTTGATCCAACAAAATTAAGTATTTCAGTAAAAGAAATGGGAATAACTGGATTTGAATTAGAAAGAATCCTAATTGAAGAATATAATATTCAAATGGAACTTTCTGATTTCTATAATGTTCTTGGTCTTATAACTCTAGGAGATTCTAAAGAAAGTGTTACAAAATTAATAGATGCACTTAAAGATATTAGTGCTCGATTCTTTGATACTAAAGATGTTAAACCTATTAAATCAGTTAGAATTCCTTCAGTACCAGAACAAGTCTTAATACCAAGAGAAGCTTTCTATAGTGATACAAATGTTATTCCTTTTGATGAAAGTGAAGATAAAATTTGTGCAGAGATGATAATGGCTTATCCACCTGGAATTCCAATTATTACACCTGGAGAAAGAATTAGTAAAGAAATTATAGATTATGTTTATGAGCTAAAAGAAACTAAAACTCAACTTCAAGGAATGGACGATTCCGATTTAAATACTATTAAAATTATCGAAGAAGAAGATGCTATGTATATTTATACTGAAAAAATGAAAAATAAGTTGTTTGGAGTTCCTTTAAATTTAGGAGCTGACAAATCTGGTATAGAATTTGGTATTGATGTATTAGTTGAAACTTATCCTGATACTTTTGATGAAATTGAAATAATAGAAGTGAATAAACAAAGGGAAAACTTCAACACTCCTAATTTAAAATATAAAAATACAATTTTACATACATGTGAAAAGCTTGCAAAAGCAGTAGATGAAGCTATTGTAGATGGTTATAGACCTATTATCATAGGAGGAGACCATTCCATTTCTTTAGGAAGTATCTCTGGAGTTGCTAAAACTAATAAAAATTTAGGAGTAGTTTGGATTGATGCCCATGCAGATATGAACACTGATGAAACTACACTAACTGGTAATATTCATGGAATGCCTTTAGCTTTACTTCAAGGAGCTGGAGATCCAGATATGGTTGATTGCTTCTTCAAAGGAAGAAAAATTAATCCTAAAAATGTTGTTATAATTGGAGCTAGAGATATTGATGTTAGAGAATATGACGTTATAAAAGAACTTGGAGTTAAAGTTATTCATTATGATGATATTATAAGAAAAGGAATGGACAATGTCTTAGAAGAAATCAATGATTATTTAGATATTGAAGATATCCATATAAGTTTAGATATCGATTCTATCAATCCTAATTGTGCTCCTGGAGTAAGTACTCCTGTTAAAAATGGTTTAGATGAAGATGATGTTTACAAAACTTTTAAGTTTTTATTTAAAAATTATTTTATAACTTCTGTAGACATTGTTGAGTATAATCCAACATATGATAAGAATAACAAAACAGCACACCTTGTTAAAGATTTTACAGATTATATTCTAAACCCTATATATTAAAACAAATACAACTAGTTTAAAAACAGAACGTAAATCACTATAAAAAATAGTTATCTAGAGCTATAAGTTTTTCTTATAGCTCTATTATTTTTTACTATTTTACTTTTATTTTCTTTTCTGATAGAATTCAAATATATTAGATGGAAGAAAATTCCTAATTTCCCATCTAGTTTCCTTAACCTTATAGTTATAAATAAAAAAAAATGGAAAGTTGCCCCTTCCCATTTTTTTTTATTTTTAACTATTTTTATTAGAATATAAATTTTATTTATGATAAGATTATAATGATAATTAAAAATAATAGGAGGATTTATGATTAAATTAATTGTTTTAGATGTAGACGGAACACTTACCGATGGAAAATTGTATATTGATAACTTAGGAAATGAAATGAAGAGTTTTGATGTAAAAGATGGATTAGCCATTTCTCAAGCTATAAAACAAGGATTAAAAGTAGCTATCATAACTGGAAAAACATCTAATATTGTAGAAAAACGCTCTAAAGAATTAGGTATAACTGATATTATTCAAGGAAGTAGAGATAAAGTAAAAGATTTAAATGAAATTTTAAAAAAATATAATTTTTCTTTTAAAGAAACTGCATACATGGGAGATGATTTAATTGATTTAAAAGTTATGAAACTCTGTGAACTTTCAGCCTGTCCTAAAGATGCTGTAAAAGAAATAATCGAAATATCTAACTTTATTTCTAAAAAAAATGGAGGCAATGGAGCCGTAAGAGAATTTTTAGAGTTTTTATTAAAAAAACAAAATCTTTGGAATGATATAATTAATAATTTTTCTTCAACAGAACAATAATAAGGAGGCTCAATTAATGTTTGAATTTATAAAAAATATTTATTTATTTATTTATTTTTTCACCTTTACCTATCCTTTTAATATTATTACTTATTGGTATTTTTAATATCTATAACAAAAAAAATAAAAGTGGATTTCTGTTAATTTTATTAAGTTTAGGTATATATTGCTGCTCTTGTAATTTCTTTATTAGCCCTATTATGCATAGTTTAGAAAATAATTTCTCAAAACTATCTGAAAAAAATATTAAAGATTCTGAAATTTATATTTTACTTGGGGGAGGTATTTTTACCAATACTGAAATAGGATCTACTCCCACAACATATGCTTATCCTCGAATTCTTAAAACTATAGAACTTTATAATGAAAATCCTAAACCAATTTATATTTTTGGAGGAATTTCTTTAAATAATAAAAAAAGTGAAAGTTCTATTTATAAAGATATTCTTATTAATTCTGGTATTGATAAAGAAAATATTTTCATAGAAGAAAAAAGTAAAACTACTGCTGAAAATTCTAAATATATAAAAGAAATTATGCATTCTAAAAATATAAAATCTGGTACTTTAATAACTTCAGCTTATCATATGCCTAGATCAATGGCTATTTTCAAAGATAAATCTCTTATTTTTTATCCTGCTAATGCTGGATACTTAGGAAGTTTATCTAATCAAAAAATACTTAATTATATTCCTGATTTTAAAAATTTATCTTATTTAAATATTATTTCACATGAATATATTGGAAGAATTTATTACTATATCAGATATTAATATCATAATAAGGAGTTCATATGCTACAAATAATTAGCAAAATATTTCCAATAATAACTTTGTTTACTATTGGAATTTTAATTCGGAAAAAAAATTATTTAACTATTACAGGAATGACCGATTTAAAGAAATTAGTTGTTAATATTTCTTTACCCGCTGTTCTTTTCAAAGCTTTTTTTACAATGAAATTTGATTTAAAATTTTTAAAACTATCTTTAATAATAATATGTTTATTAGTTTTTATGTACAGTCTAGGAGTTTTAATCTATAAATTAAAATTTACCTCTTCTGAAATGTCCCCTTTCTTCAGCAGTGGTTTTGCATTTGGTCTTATTGGGATTCCATTATTTTCTATCATGTACGGAGAAGAAAATTTAGGGCTTTTTTCTATTATTGGTTTAGGACACGAATTCTTTATTTGGTTTATATACTATTCTTTAGTTAATATGAAATTATATAAGCATAAATTTTCTATTTCTTATTGTAAAGGGTTTTTTAAATCTCCTCTAATAATTTCTATTGGACTTGGACTTTTCTTTAACCAATTAGGATTTAACAAATTAATAGAAACTAATTATTTTATAAATGGCATCTTTTCAGCTATAAACTATATAGGCTCTTTAGCAACACCTCTTATTTTAATTAGTATCGGATATTCTTCTAAAATTTCTTTAAAAAATTCTAAAGAAACTTTAAGATTAATTCTTTCTCGTTTTACTTGTATTATTATTTCTGGAATTATTTTTAAAATTTTTGTAATTGATAATTTTTTTGAACCAACTTGGTTATTAAATGTTTCTTATACTACCTTATTCATTTTACCTCCAGTGTATTCTTTAACTGTTTTTCTAGGAGTAGCTGGAAATGACAAAGAAGAGGAATTAATTAGCAATGCAACTATTTTATATACTCTTTTAAGTATAGTCTTATTCATATTAACTGCTTTTTATTTCAAAATATAAAAAAGAAGATTAATTAATCTTCTTTTTTTAATTTATTTATTAATTCTATATCTGCAGGAGCCCAAACTAAAGAATTCAAATTTTTCTTATTTAACCAAATATGAGAATCATGTTCTAATAACTTAAAATGTTTAGAAATTAATTTACATCTTATTCCAATTAAGTTAATAACTCCTCTTTCATATTTATGAAATACATTGCCAACTATTTCATAAGGTTCTATTTCTGCCTCTAACTCTTCTTTTATTTCTCTTTTAATTGCTTCATAAGCTGTTTCTCCTTCTTCTACCTTCCCTCCAGGAAATTCCCAGTAGTTTCCTAGTATCTTTTTGGTAGGCCTTAGAGTACATAAAATTTGACCTTCTTCATTTTCTATTATAGCTCCAACTACTTTTATTATTTTTTCCATAATCATCTCTCCATTAATATTTTTTTATTTTTATTTTATAACACTTTATTTCCTTTATCAAATAAAATATATTTTATTTGATAAAAAAAATTATTTTATAGTATAATATTATATTGATTAAAAACTAGGAGGACTTTTTATGCTAAAAAATATTGCTAAAAAATATTATCACGAACAAAATTATAACTGTGCTGAATCTATTTTACTTGCTGTCAATGAATATTATCATCTAAATCTTAAAAAAGATGATTATGAATTTTTAACTGCTTTTGGAGGAGGTCTTGGATGTGAAAGAATCTGTGGAGCTTTAACTGGAGGAATAGCTGCACTAGGAAAGCTTTTTAAAGTTGATAAAGAAACTATGCATACTTTGTCTGCTGAACTTATAAATGATTTTGAAATTCATTTAAATACCAGTATTTGTTTAGAATTAAAAGAAAAATATAGAACAGAAAAATTCCATTGTTTAAAAACTGTTGAACTTGCAGCAGATGTTTTTGAAAACTTTGTTTCAAAAAATAAAAATTTTCTTAGTATTAGATAAAAAAAAGCCTTCTTTTAAAGAAGGCTTTTATATTATCCCACCGTACACAAAAATTCCTATTATTCCTGAAAGAATTATTACTGTTATTGGGCTTTTTTTAAATTTTTTAAGTATTATATAACAGAATAAAAATATCCAAATAGCTATAATATTTATATCTTTTAAAGCTCCTATTCTCTTGGTTCCCCAGAATGCAACTGTTATTATAGCCGCTCCTGCTGTTCCTATCAAAGCAACAACTACTGGTCTTAAAGTTTCTAAAATCTTCTTTACACTCTCTAAATTTTTATATTTATAATAAAAGTGAGCCAATGTTATTACTATAATACAAGAAGGAGTTACACATCCTGCTGTAGCAACTACTGCTCCTGGAATTCCTCCTAATTTTGTTCCTACAAATGTCGATGCATTAATTGCAATTGGACCTGGAGTCATAGAAGCTATAGTTATTAAATCTGTAAATTGATTCATGGTAATCCAATGATTTTGATTTACTAAAATCTGTTCTATTAAGGGTAAAGCTGCGTAACCTCCACCTATACTAAATAAACCTATTTGAACAAAACTTAAAAATATTTTAATATACATCATTTCCTTATCACCCCAATTATCATTGCAATTATTATTATCAATGCTACATTTACTCTAAAATAATAAGCTGCTAAAAATGCAATTATCATTAAAATTATCATAAATATTTTTTTGCTTTTTAAAATAGTTAGAGTCATAGTAGATACCACATCAAAAATTACTACAGCAACCCCTGCTTGCATTCCTTTTAAAATTGCATTAACTACTTTATTATCTCTAAAAGCAGAATAAAACATAGAAACTATTGTTATTATTATTAGTGGTGGTAATACAGTTCCTGAAATAGTAACAAATGCTCCTCTTAACCCTGCTACTCTATATCCTATTAAAATTGAAGTATTTACTGCTATTGCCCCTGGTGAAGATTGTCCAATAGCAATTAAATCTAGCATTTCCTTTTCTTCTACCCATCCTAAATCATCTACAAACTTTTTTTTCATTAAAGGAACTATTACATAACCTCCTCCAAATGTAAAAGCGCTTAAATAAAAAGTTGATAAAAACAATTTAAAGTATAAATGTTTATTTTTAGTCATTAATATTCTCCTATAATTGTTATATAATAACTATTATACCTTAATTAGATATATTTACAAAATAAAAAAGAAAGTTATAATCTATAACTTTCTTTTTATATTAATTTTTTTTTAAAAATTTACCTTCATAATCTTTTAAACTATCTATTGCTTGAGAAGATAAAGGTAAAATAGCCATAATATTAAATACTGTCATTAAGGCAACTCCTAAATCTCCTAAATTCCAAACCCAAGTATACTGAGCTATTCCCCCGAAAAATAACATTACAATCATAAATACTCTATAAATATTTTGTGATTTCCAGTTATCTCCAAACAAAAAAGCTATATTTCCTCTAGCATAAAATGTTAATCCTAAAAATGTACTAAAACTAAATAAAAATAAAATTATAGCTATAAATACAACTCCTATTTCTCCTATATGATATCTCATGGCTTCTTGCAATAAATCCATACCCATAAGCCCTTGCATTTTTTCACTAGGAACTAATAAAATTATGAATGCTGAACAACTACAAATAAACAAAGTGTCTATAAAAACTCCTAACGATTGTATTAAACCTTGTTTAGCTGGATGATCAATGTCAGCTGCTGCTGCTGCACAAGGAGCTGATCCTGATCCTGCTTCATTAGAAAATAATCCTCTTTTAACTCCGTTCATTAAAACTGCTCCAAATCCTCCTGCAACTACTTGCTTAAATCCCAAAGCTTGGCTAACTATCTCTTTGAACATATTTGGAATGAATGCTATATTCTTCAATAAAATAAAAATTGTTATTAATAAATATAATCCTGCCATAATAGGAACTATTTTATCTAAAATATTAACTACAGCTTCTTTTTTAAATATAACAATTGTAGATAACATAACTAATAACATAGTTGTGTACAAAGGAGAAATCCCAAATGCATTATCAAATGATTGAGAAACTGAATTTGCAACTATTTGGCTTATCCCTCCCCAACAAATTAAAGCTGATACTGCAAACAAAACTGCTATTATTTTAAAACCTGAAGCCTTTCTAAATATTTCTCCACTATTTGTAAATAATTTATTTTCTTCATTTATTTCTGTTTTATTGATGTCATTTTTTTCTAACTTTGTAGTTAATGTCATTCTCTTTATATAGTAAGCTGGTCCTCCTCTAAAGCCACCATATAATGGGTCTTTTTCTTTATATATTTGTGCTAATGTTGACTCTATAAAAGCTGTTGCTGAACCAAGTAAAGCTACTATCCACATCCAAAATACTGCTCCTGCTCCACCAAAAGTTATTGCTGCTGCAACTCCTGCTAAATTTCCCATTCCTACTCTTGTGGCTGTAGCAACGATTAAAGCTTGAAGACCTGAAATACTTTTAGAATCTTTTGTCTTTTTAGGTTCTGTTACAACTTTTAACATTTGAGGAAATAATCTAAATGGTAAAAATCTAGTTTTTAAAGTAAAATATATTCCAGATGGTAATAACAATAAAACTATTACACTCAACCCTATTTTTACATCTCCTAGAGTTAAAACTACCATATCTCCCCATAAAAATTTATTCAAAGCATCTATTATATTAATAAACACCTTTGCTACTATATTTTCTCCCATTAAGCTTCCACCTTTTCAATTTTTTTTAAACATTTTTAATTTTTAATTTTTAATGTTTTTTTTATATATAAAGAAAGTATACACTAGAGCCCCTCACAAAGTCAAGGAAGATGTTTAACTTTTTTTGTTTAATTTTTTTTGTAATCTTTCAAAGTAGTGAGGTGAATCTCCTTTTTGAAAATAACCCACCTCTTCTCCCATTTCTTTTAAATTTTTTTCAAGTGAATATTTAACTTCTTTTGAATTGTCTTTAACTCCTGGCTTTCCGTCATATAAATTATAATTCTTTCTAGCTTCTATTTTTGTTGTATTTGGCATTATTACATTGGCCCCTGCTTTTATACCTTTTTCTCTCCCTTTTTCATCTAAAACTTGTAACGCTGTTGTTGCAGCAATGTTTATATCCTTAAGAAAAATTCTACAAATTGCTATCATTTTTAAAGATAACTCCAATCTTCTTTCTTCAGAAATAATATCATTTTTAAACTCTTTACCCATAGGGGTATCCTCATGTAATATATATGGTCCCATTCCTATCATATCTAAATCTATTTCTTTAAAAAATAAAATATCATTTACTAAATCTTCTGGAGTTTGACCTGGAATTCCAATCATAACACCACTTCCTACTTGATATCCTGCTTTTTTTAAATCCTTTAAAGCTTTTAATCTTTTTTCATAAGAATGTAAGTTGTCATCATAATGTATCTTTTTAAATAATTCTTTATTTGTTGTTTCTATTCTTAAAAGATATCTACTTGCTCCTGCATTAAACCATTTTTTATAAGTTTCATAATTTTGCTCCCCTAAAGAAAGAGTTATCCCCATATCTAGTTCAGAAAGATTCTGAATTCTTTTAATTATATCTTCTATAAAATTAATATGCTCTTTATCTATTCTTTCTCCAGCTTGAATGGCCATAGAAGCATAACCATTTTTATAAATTAATTTAGCCGATTCAATAATATCTTCCTTAGTTAAGGAAAATCTTTCAACTTTTTTATTATCTTTTCTTATTCCACAATACTTACAATTTTTTATACAAATATTACTGCATTCAATTAGACCTCGATAGAAAACTTTATTCCCTCTATGCTTTAACTTTATTTCGTAAGCTTTCTTAAAAAGTTTATCTAAATCTTCCCTATTATCTATCAACATCAATTTTAATAAATCTTCTTTTTCTAATTGATTCTTATTTAATATATCTTCTATCATTTTTCCCTCCTTAAACTAAAACTATAATAGTTACATCATAACATTTTTTAATCTTTTTATAAATTTATTTGAAAAAAAAATATCTATATGTTAAACTCTATACATATAGGGGTATACCCTAACAAAAATGGAGGTTGATTTATGAATTTAGAATTAAATATAAACAATTTAAATTGCGCTCATTGCGGTCATAAAATTGAAACTGCTATCGCAAAGTTACCTGATGTTGAAAAATGTTATTTAAATTTCTATATAAAAAAAATAACATTAACAGTTGATAAAAATGTAAACATAAAAGATTTACTGAAAGAAATTAATTTGATAGCAAATAAAATAGAATATGGTGTTAGTTTTACCTCTAATAATTCTGAAGAAACTAATTGTAATTATCCTGAAGAATGTAAGTGCTCTGACACGCATAATAAAGGCTCTAATTTTAAAAATTATTCTTATGACAAGCATAAAATTAATAATTTAATCTTAGTAATAGCTACAATAAGTTTAGTTTTATCTTTATTTTTCCCTTTTAGTGTATATAAAAAATTAATTTTAATTATTATATACTTTTTAGTTGGATATGACATACTATGGAAATCTATTCTAAATTTAAAAAATAAAAATTTTTTAGACGAAAATTTCTTAATGTCTCTAGCTACTATTGGAGCTATTTCTATAGGAGAGTATACTGAAGCTATTGGTGTTATGATTTTTTATAAGATTGGAGAATATTTTCAAGAAAAAGCAGTAGGAAATTCTAAGAAATCTATAGAATCTCTTTTAAAACTAAAAAATATCACTGCAAATTTAAAAGACATATCAGGAGAAACTAAAAAAGTTAGACCTGAAGCACTAAAAAAAGATGATATTATAATTGTTAAAGTTGGAGAAAGTATTCCTGTAGATGGAATAATTATTAAAGGTAGTTCTAGTCTTAATAGTGCTGCATTAACTGGAGAATCCTTACCTATTTCTGTCCAGATAGGAACAGAAGTTTTAAGCGGAAATATTAATCTTGAAGAAATTCTAGAAATTAAGGTTTTAAGAGAATATAAAAATTCTGCAATTAGTAAAATTATTAAAATGGTTGAAGAATCTAATTCTAAAAAATCTGAAATTGATAAATTTATAACTAAATTTGCTAAATATTATACACCTATTGTAGTTTCTTCAGCAGTTTTTATTGCTTTAATAATCCCATTATTTCTAGGAGATTTTCAACTTTGGTTTAAAAAAGCTTTGATTTTTCTAGTTATATCTTGCCCTTGTGCACTTGTGTTATCTGTCCCTTTAACTTTTTTTAGTAGTATTGGTCTATGTTCTAAAAGAGGGATTTTAGTAAAAGGTGCTAATTATTTAGAAAGATTAAACAAAATTGATTCTATTATTTTTGATAAAACTGGAACTCTTACTAAAGGAACTTTTAAAATAGATGAGATTATCCATATAAATTCTTCTAAAAATGAAGTTTTAGAAATTGCTAAAGCTGGAGAAATTTACTCTAATCATCCTCTAGCTAAATCAATACTTAATTATAATACTTTTAAAATAAATGAAAACAATATAAATAATTACAAAGAAATTTCTGGAAAAGGAATCTCTTGCACCTATAAAAACGATTCTATTCTAGTTGGAAATAAAAAATTAATGGATACTTTTAATATAAATTATAATCATATAAATTTATTGGAAAATAACTCTAATGTTTTTATTGCTAAAAATAATAATTTAATTGGAATAATTAAATTTTCAGATGAAATAAAAGAAGATGCTACAAAAACAATTAATTTTTTAAAAGATATCGATATTTCTTCATATCTTTTAACTGGAGATAATAAAAATATTGGAGAAAAAGTTGGTTCTAAAATAGGCTTTAAGAAAGAAAATATTTTTACCAATCTTTTACCTGAAAATAAAGTTTCTATTTTAACAAAAATAAAAGATAAAAGTAAGGGTACTATTTTTGTTGGTGATGGTATAAATGATGCTCCTTCTTTAAATTTAGCTGATATTGGTATTGCTATGGGAGGAATTGGAAGTGATATTGCTGTAGAATCTGCTGATATTGTATTAATTAACGATGAGCCTTCTAAAATTATTGAGTTATTAAAGATAGTTAAAATAAATAAAAAAATCGTTATTCAAAATATTACATTTTCTTTAGGAGTCAAATTTATTGTAATGCTTCTTGGGATTATGGGGTTAGCCAACATATGGATGGCAATATTTGCTGATGTTGGAGTTTCACTAATTGCAGTTTTAAATGCTTCTAGAATATTAAAGATAAAAAAGTTATAATTTATGATATAATACATATATTAGTTCAGAATATATATAAATTCCTGCCTAATGCAGGAATTTTTTTTAGGAGGTTATAATTTTGATTTATTTTTTATATGGAGATATTCCCTTACAACTTAAATATGAAGTTTTAATTAATAAATTACGGAAAGAACATCATAATTTCCCAGAGAAAATTTTTGATGCATCTCAAGATGATATGGAATTTATTTTCCAAGCGTTATCATCTAATAATATGTTTATACCTCTGGAACTTATTGTTATTAAAAATTTAGATAAAATTAAAAATCTATCTAAATTTTTTAAAGGATTAAAAGAATTTAATTATTCTAAAAAGATTGTAATTTTAATGTATAATGAATTTTTTAATGATTTTGGCACAGTTCAAAATGAGGTCTCTAAAACAATTTTAAAGTCTGCTGAAAAAATTTGTAAATTAGTTTCTGCTAGAAAAGCTGATGAAAAAAAATCACTCTTATTCTATATCAAAGAAAAACTTAATTGTTCTGATTATGATGCTGAAAAATTTTTAGAAATGATTGGAGAAGACTTTATTAAATTAAAAAATGAAATCAATAAAGTCAATAATTTTTTCAATAGAAATCCTTTTAATTTAGAAAAAGCTATTCCTATTTTATCAATAAATAAAGAATTTAATTTAAATCTATTATGCCAAGAATTAATATATAAAAAGAAACATAAAAATTTAATTTTAAATTTAAAAAGCACAAAAAATTATATGCTTTTTTTGAATATAATTTCAGAAGAAATAACAATCTTAATGAAATTAAAAAATTTAGAAGAACGAGGAATTATTAGCTCTAATATAAATTTTAATTTATTTAAAAATAAAATTTATCCTACAATAAAAGAAATATTTAAAAATAAAAATCGTTATATGCATCCTTATCCTTTATTTCTTAAATTTCAATATTTAAAACTTTTTGAATTTAATTTTTTAGAAAAAAAATTAAATGAATGTTTAGAAGCTGAATTTAATTTTAAATCTGGCTTAACAGAAGGCTTCTCTTCTATTGAATTATTTATAATAAATTTTAATAACTAAATAAAAGGACGGTAATTTATGAAAAAAATGTTAATCAGTTTATTCTTAACAGCATCTTTAACATGTTTAGCTAATGGTGAAGGAGGATTTGTAAAATCTGATTTAAAAGAAAATATGACTAAAAATGATAAAGCTTCAGTACTTGTTGTTCATTTCGGTACAACTTTTGATGATACTAGAGCTAAAACTATTGATGCTCTTAACAGTGATATAAAAAATAATTTTAAAGATTTTAAAGTGGAGGAAGCTTATACATCTAGAATCATTATGAGAAGACTCAAAACTAGAGGAATTAAAAAAGATAATCCTGCAGAAGCTCTTGATAAACTTATCAGTGAAGGATACACTCATTTAATTGTTCAATCTAGTAATATTATTCCTGGAATTGAATTTAAAACTCTTGAAAAACAAGTTGAAATGTATAAAGATAAATTTAAAGAAATTAGAATTGGGCATCCTCTTCTTTCAAAATCAGAAAATTATAAAAAAGTTTTAACAATATTAAGAAATGATATTGGAGAATTAGATAAAAATGAAGCAGTTGTTTTAGTTGGACACGGAACACATGATTCTGCTAACTCTACTTATGCTTGTGTAGATTATGTTGCAAAAGATCTTGAACTTCCTTTCTATGTAGGAACTATTGAAGGTTACCCTACTATTGAAAATGTTATCAAAAATTTAAAGAAAGATCATGTAAAAAAAGTTATTCTTACTCCATTTATGTTTGTTGCAGGAGATCATGCTAATAATGATATTGCTGTGGATTGGAAAGAAACTCTTGAAAGAAATGGTTTTATTGTAGAAAATAGAATTAAAGGACTAGGAGAAGTTAAAGAAATTAGAAATTTAATGATTGAAAATGCTAAATTTATGACAACACATAAAGAAGAAGATATGATTTCCAAAAAACTTTTCTACAGTAAACAAAAAGATAATTAATTTATTTATTTTAAAACTAAAAAAGATTGTATTAAAAAAATACAATCTTTTTTTAATAATTTTTCAAAGCTTCTAAAAAATCTTGTTTCATTTCCTCTCTTAAATCCAAAGGTTCTAATATAATAGCTTCTTTTAGAAATTGTCTAAAATATAACTTTGCATTTTCATTAGAAGACTCAAATAAATATACATCATTTTTTTTACTTACTAATCTTGGCCTATAATTTGTTAACCCTTTTAATAATTTTTTTCCTTCATTAGAAAGCCTAACTTTTACAAAATTTCCATTTCCTAAAAAAGGATCAAACTTTTTTCTAACACTTTCTATATATTTTTTATTTTTTCCCTTTATTTTTTCTTCTAAAATTGAAATAACTTCTAAATCTTTCAATTTATAATTATGATAGGTTTTATCATCATCTACAAAACAAAATAGAAAATTTTCATCTCCTTGTTCTTCTCTTTTCAAAAAATAAGGCTCCACTGTTTCTATTTTATTATTATATTTTATTTTTATTTTTTTCTTATTTCTTATTGCTTCTAATATTATTTTAACTTTATCTTCAAAAACAAAAAGTTCCCTAATATATTTGAATTTAGAACAATATCTTTCAAATAATTCTCTAAAAAATTCAGCTTCTATTTCAACGTTATTTTCTTTCAAAATATCATAATAAATTCTTTTATTTGAAACATTTAAATCGAATTGAACAATCTTTTTTAAAGGTCTCCCTTGAGTTTCTAACTCTTTTTCTATATCTATTTCTTTTTTATATTTTAATTTATCTAAAATATAATTACATAACTTATTATTATTTATTCCAAATTCTTCAATATCATTTTTCATCATACGCCAAATATCTTCTGGAACTGTAACTCTTATCTTTTTCATTTTGACCACCTTTTAAAAAAATAATATATTATTTCCTTTATTATAACATAATTTATATTTTTTAGTGTATAATATATTTATTATAATCACTTTTAAAAAAGGAGCTAGTTATGAAATTTGTAAAATTTATTCCTAAAAATTCACAAAAAGAAACTTTAGGTATTTTATCTAAATGTGAAAAATTTATTATTGAATTGAAATCTATTAATTCCTGTTTTAATTTTAATTCAACTTTAGAATTAATTGAAAATATTACTGAAGATAATATATCTCTTTTAAATAATATTAATATTTTAAATAATTTAGAAAATTATAATATCTTTTCAATTAAAAATGTAAATCTTCTATCTCCATTCAAACAAACAAAACATGATATTATTTGTGCTGGCTTTAATTATATGGATCACTTAAAAGAAATAAAAAAAGACATATCTCATAACAAAAAAAATACAATATATTTTTCTAAAAGAGCTACTTATATACTTGGTCCTAATGATAAAATTATATCTCATTCTGATATTAATGACTCATTAGACTATGAAGTAGAACTAGCTGTAATTATTGGAAAAAAAGGATATCAAATCAAAGAAAATGAAGTAGAAAATTATATTTTTGGGTACACTATTTTAAATGATATTTCTTCTAGAAATCTTCAAGGAAAATACAGACAATGGTATCTTGGTAAAAGCTTAGATTCATTTACTAGTTTAGGGCCATTTATTATTCATAAATCTTCTTTACCTCTGCCTTTTGAAATTAATATTTCTAGTTATTTAAACGGAGAACTTCGGCAAAAATCAAATACTAAAAATATGATCACACCTATAAATAAAATGATTGTAGAACTTTCTCAAGGAATCACTCTTGAACCTGGAGATATTATAGCAACAGGAACATGCTCTGGGGTTGGAGTAGGATTTACTCCTCCAAAATATATGCACTCTGGTGATAAAATTGAATGCATTATTGAAAAAATTGGTAATCTCACAAATTTTGTTAAATAAAAAAATGGAACTTTACAGTTCCATTTTTATTTTTAATTATTGTTTTATTTTTTAGAAGTTTTCTGCAAATGCTTGTAAAGAAGTTCTTGCTTGACCAAAGTCTACCATTTGTTGATCATAACCGAATTTTACATGTGGCATTTCTGCTTCATCTAAAGCTTTTCTTAATGATGGATATTCTATTTCTTCTGGATCGCAGAATTGCATCATTCCTATTATTACACCGTCAGCTCCTGCTTTTTTAGCTTGCTCTGCTATGTATAATGGTCTTGTAAATATTGTTGGGTCATATAAGATTGTATCATTATCTTGGTTTGCAAATTGCTCTGCTAATGCTCTTACTGGATCTTTTTCGTCCATTGATACATCTACTCTTATTGCTCTTGTTTCTTGAGCTACATCGTCACCAACTATTACTAATCCATATTCATCAAATAATTGTAATAATTTTGGATTATCCATTATTATTCCTGAAGTAAATACTTTTGCTCCTTTAGGTGATACTTCTTCCATTTTCTTTAATTCTTCATTTAATTCTTTTACTAATACTGTATGCTCATCTTTTAACATGAAGAACGCACTTTTTAATACAGCTGATCTTGAAACTGCTGAAATTACATCTGAATGCTTTCCTGCTAGTTCTATGAATTCTCTTCTTGCTGCTCTACTTTCATTGTATACTTTAAATGCATTATACATTTTTTCATCTGTTATTTCTTTTCCTGCTATTTCTTCTAATTGACCTTTTATTCTATTATATTCAGTCATTGTATATTTTATTCCGTATTCTGGTTTTCTGCTTTGTGGATGCGCTAAAAACATGAATGGTAATTGAGGTACTGCTACACGGAAATTTTGAGTAAATGGACGTAATGTATCACACATTGAACTTAAAATTACTCCTGATAATCCATCTAAAGTTCCATCTAATCCCATTTCTAATCCCATTTGTGCTATTGTACAATAGAATGATGGGAAATATTCTTTTGCTTTATTTGGTGTTCCATGTTTTCCCCATACTCCCATTGGTACCATATCTGCTGCATAAACTATTTCTTCTGGAACATAATATGGGAAACATCCTATTACTTTTTTACCTTGCTCTGTATATTTAGCTAATTGTTTTTTTGGATTATATGCAATTTCTTTTAATTCTTTTATTAACTCTTCTACTCTAGTCATTACTTGTTTCCTCCCTCTTTTGCAGCTTTGTTTGCTTGCATTACTTCAAATAATCCTTCTACACGAGTATTATATTGCTCTTCTGAGAAGTTTCTTGGATCCGCTTGGTCTCCATCAAATCCTGCAACTGCTACACCTAAATCTTTACGGAATCTTCTTTCCATTTCTGGCATATAACCACTCCATGGTTTACAACTTCTGTTATAGTGTACTAAGATACCATCAACATTGTTTTCTTTACAAATTGTTTCTCTCCACTCTACACCTTTTTCTATACAAACTGAGTTTGGAGCTTTACAATATGCTGCCATTAATTCGTCCATATTATTATATTCAAATCCAAATGCTGGAGCATAAACTACTGCTGTTGTGTTTATTCCTCTTTCTTTTAATGGCTTGAATAATTTTCCTAATTGTGGCCAACAAGGAATTCCTTCAAACATGATTCTATGATTTTCATCATATTTCCATGTTGATTTTCCTGTTTTTACATTTTCTTCTAATTCATCTGCTAATTGTTCAAAAGCTAATGCTGTTGCTTTTTTAGCACGAGCTGTAACTATATCTGCCATGTGATTGAATAAGTCGAATCCTGCAAATGGTGCTGGAGTATATTGTAAGTAACTACATACTTTTAACCATGCTTTTGCTGCTCTATTCGCATTAGAACAAGCTTCTTCAAATTTTTCCATATCCATTTTACGACCAGCTATTTTTTCTAGTTGTTTGATAGCATCGTCAAATTGTCCACGGATGTAATCTATTTTATTTTGATCTGGTTCTTTTGTATTTGCATAAGGAACGTCAATCATGATTAGTGGAATATTATGCATTCTTGCTAAGTTTTCATACCATTTTGTCATACAGTTACAAATATTATTACAACATAATACAAAATCTGGTTGTGGCATTGGTTTTTCTTCTGCTTCATGTCCTGCAGCGTAAGCTAGGTTTATTCTTGCATAAGCACAGATATCATTGTCAAATCCCATAGCTTCTGCATGTTCACACATTCTTTCTCCACCATGTTTTGCTCCAATTGCTGCTGCTTGGTTTTCAGGATAAACTAAGTTTAATCCTAATGCTTCTGTTATTTCAGAAGGGAATTTAGAAGATGACCATCCTACTGGTTCTCCTCTTTTTTTAGCATCCCATGCTGCTTGATAAACTTCTCTTTCAACTACTTCTCTAAGTACATATTTTGCAGCCTTTTTTTCTTCAGCTGGTTTATTTATTGCTTCACTCATTTTTTATTCACTCCTTCGTATTTTTTATATGCAAATAATGCTGCTCCAATTGCTCCTGCGTATTGTGTCAATGGAGATGTTTTTATTTCATGATTTAAAGCTTCTTCCATAGCTTTTACAACTCCACCATTTAACGCTACTCCACCTGTCATTACTAAATCATCTTCTATTCCGACTCTTTTAGCTAGTCCTCCAACTCTTCCTGCAACTGAACGATGAATACCCTTAATTATATCATTCTTATGAACCCCTTTTGCTAGTTGAGAAATAACTTCTGATTCTGCAAAAACAGTACAAGTTGAACTTATGCTTACATCTTCTGTAGATTGTGCTGACAATCCTTCTAGTTCACTAACTTTAACTTCTAAGATTTTTGCCATTACATCTAGAAATCTTCCTGTCCCTGCTGCACATTTGTCATTCATTACAAAATTACTTAGAACTCCATTTGGACCAACTTTTAATACCTTAGCATCTTGACCACCAATATCTATCACTGTTCTTACGTTTGGAAATAAATAATTAGCACCTTTTGCGTGACAACTTAGTTCACTCATTTGATGATCTGCCCATTCTAATAAAGAATTACGACCATACCCTGTTGCTAAAATAAAACTAATTTCCTCCCTAGAAAGTCCAGCTTCTTTTGTTACTTCTTCTATAACTCTTTTTGGACCACTAGTTCCTGCCCCCACATCAATAACTGCTTTACTAACGATTTCTTTCCCATCTTTTAGTATTACACTTTTTGATGCTGTAGAGCCTATATCAATTCCCATTGTATATATAGCGCTCATTACTACCTCCAATTCAAATTTTAAACATTATTATTTTCCATAACTTTATAGTTATATAAACTAATGTAAGATTATCTCTTTCCTCAAAAGAGAAAAGAGATAATCTCAACTATTATTATTTATAATTTCTAACTATTTTTTAAAAGTTTGAAATTCACGTATTGCTCTTGGTAATAGCATTTGATGGAATGCACATATTGATTTTGGATTTTGATAAGCTGCTTCAGCAAAAGCTTCAACATATCCACGAATAGATTTCATATCTATAATCTCATCTATCATTCCTGCTGCTGTACAAGATTGAGGTCTTGATTCAGCTGTAAATTTCTCTATTAATTTATTCATTTTATCTATTGTAGGTTGTAAATCTTTACCTGCTTTTTTGTCTTTTCCTAATCTTCTTGAGTACATTGCAGATGCTGCAGTTTCTCCGTTCATTACATATACTTCAGATGCTGCAGTTCCTACAGTAAATACATTTGTATTATTTCCTTGAGGTCCTCCAAGAACATAGTGAGCTGCTGCAGATGCTTTTCTTATAGTTACTTCAAATTGAGGCACTTTAGAATTTTCAATTGAATATATTAAAGATTGACCTAATCCTAATAATTCAGCTTTTTCAGCTTCATCTCCAACATCTATTCCTGTTGTATCTTGTAACCAAACTATTGGAAGACGATCTCTACCACATAAAGTTACAAATTCATTCATTTTTACAAGTCCTTGACGGTATAATTTACCTCCAATTCCTATTGCGTTTTCTTTGTATTCAGGATATTTCATAAGTAATCCTTGAGCATTAGCAACAACCCCTACTAATAATCCGTTTACTTTAGCTATACCAGTAACAACTTCTGGTCCATATCCTTTTTTATATTCAGAAAATTCACTATTATCAAATAAACGACCGATTACTTGATAAATATCGTAAGTTTTCTTTTGATTCATAGGAACTATAGTATATAAGTCTTCAGAATCAAATTGAGGCATTTTAGGGTCATCAACTCTAAAGAAATCTAAATTATATGCAGGTAACATTCCTAAATATTTTTTAATTCCTTCGATTACTCCTAATTCCTCTTGATATACTTCTCTCATGAATCCAGTTTCATTAAAATGAACTGAAACTGATCCTGGTGGTAATTGTTTTTTAGAATTGTTTACCATATCTGCCATTTGTTCAGCAGATTCCATGTCAACATATCCTTTTGGATTCATTCCACCTAATATTCCTGCTCCTCCAACTGCCATGTTAGCATTTCTATGAGCAATTAATACAGTAGGACTGATACTATGATATCCTCCACCTGCTGGATTTGTTCCATAGATTCCTACAATTACAGGAATTCCTAATTGTTGTAATTCAGCATTTCTAAAGAATGGAGTTCCTCCACCACGTCTATTTGGATAAACTTTATCTTGCTCATCAAACTTAACACCACTACAGTTTAAGATATAGATTAAAGGAATATTTAATAATTTAGCAGTATCAGAACCTCTTAATAAACTTTCTGCTTGACCTTTAATCCAAGCTCCAGCAAGTTTTTTGTTGTCAGATGCAACTATTACAGCCCATCTTCCATCAACTTTTCCTAGTCCTTTTACAATTCCTACTGTTCCATGTTTATTTCCTTCTGGATTAAATAAACTATTTAATGGACACCAAGTTCCTTTATCTACTAAAGCATTAATACGTTGTAATGCTGTCATTTGTCCTGCTTGATTTAAAGATTCAGTAGAACGTCCTGCATCTTGAGCTTCTTTTACAGCTGCAGCGATTTCTTCTTCAACTTTTTTTATAGCTTCTGTATTTTCTTGATTTGCTGCAGAAAGAGCTTTTCCTACTGTAGGCATATTTTGAAAATATCTTGGCATTGAATAATTTTTCATTATTTCCTCCTGAATTATTTATTTTACTTTATTTTAAAATTAATTATTTAGATTCTACAGGTACTTTTATGAAAGCTTGTCCTGGATCTATATCTTCTCTTATCATACGGATAACTTCTGGAGTTGGAGCTTCTAATTCAACAGCTTTTGATACATCTATATCAAATCCTGTATTTTCAATTACATCTTCTGGAGATGAAGTTGGATAGTATCCTGCTAAGTACATACGTTTAGTTTCTTCATCAAACTTAAGTATTCCTCTGTCTGTTACTACCATTACTGGTCCTCTATTTCCAGGAAGTCCTACTTTTTCACGACCTCCAGGTCCATCCATCCATCCTGGTGATGTTATATAATCTATTTTTTTCATAAATCTTCTTTTTTCATGTTGCATCATTATTATTGTATTTGAATAAGTTGCAATTCCATTAGCTCCACCTGAACCAGTGAATCTAGTTTTAGGATGATTATAATCTCCTATTGAAGTAGAGTTAACATTTCCATATGGATCTATTTGAGCTCCACCTATAAAAGCTATTAACCTATCAGAATCATGTAACCATTCATTTGCTTCAAATCCTATAAATCTTACATTTGGCCATTGCACTCCACAATGTGCCATTAATCTATTGTCCCCAACACTTCTAGGTACTTCGATTGGTGCACAATCCATAAGTCCACTTTCCACTATTAAATTACATTTTGGGGCAAATACTCTTTTAGCTAAAGATGCTCCTATTAAAGGAAGTCCAGTTCCTACTATAACGATTTGTCCATCTTTTATTTGTTTACCTATTGTAACTGCTTGCATTTCTTTATTTGTATAATTAGTATAATCTGCCATTTCCTACTTTACCCCCTTTGTAGCATATCCTAAACCTGGAACTATATTTAAATCTACTAAACGAGAAGCTCCTAATTTATTGATATAAGCTTCATGATTTGGTACATCATAAACCCATTCTTGAATAAATGCATCAAAATCTTCTTGAGTTTTACTTACTTTATCATAAAGTTTTAAGAAATCATTGTCATAATCATAATATCCATAACATTGAGTTGGATGAGCTCCATATGGTAAATGAACTACTGCATCTACGCAGAAACATGGAATAGAATTTTTAGTAGGATCTTTACGAATTTCTTCGTTACTTACTAACTCTTCACAAGTTACTATACAACGTTTTGCTGCTATTGCGATATCTACATCATGGAATTCGTCACCTAAAATAGAACAAGTTCCATCTGGAGATGCTTTTTGTACATGGATTAAAGCTAAATCTATTTCAGGTACTGGAACAGCTACCACTTTTTCTCCTGGGTTGAATGGATTTTCAACATATACAAATTTATCATCTGGTATTTTTGGTATAGTTTTTCTTATTTCTTTTGAAATTCCCCATTTATTTACTAAATCAGTTCCCATCATTAAACGAACTGGTAAATAAGGTAATCCTAATGAAGCTGCATGTAACATTAACATAATAACATCTTGAGAATAATCTTCCATATGAAGTTTCCCTGCTTCAAACCATTTTCTGAAACGTCTAGAAACATTTGTTACTCCTGAATTTGCTGTATAACAGTTAATGTATGCTTTAACACGGTCACACCCTATAAGCATGTCCCAATCTCCACCTGCAGGTCCACCTTCTCCTACAAAATCTTTAAATCCTTGTCTTAAAATTTCATAAACTAATGAATATGGTTTTCTGTTTGTAGTGAAACCACCAATTACTATGTGATCTTCATTTTTGACATATTTTGCTACTGCTTCTTTTAAAGTTAACACTTTATTTTCCACGTCAAAAACCTCCTTAAAATATTTGTTTTTTTATTTTTACTTATAAATTTTATTTTATTACTTTAATATATAGTAACATATTGCATTACACAGTACATTACTATATATTTTTAATTACTTTTATCCAAAAATCATCATAAAGAATCCTGCTGCAACAGCTGATCCTATAACCCCTGCAACATTTGGTCCCATTGCATGCATTAATAAGAAGTTAGTTGGATTAGCTTTAGCTCCTTCAACTTGTGCAACTCTTGCTGCCATTGGTACTGCCGAAACTCCAGCTGCTCCAATTAATGGATTTATTTTTCCTTTTGTTAGAAAACATAATAATTTCCCTAACAATAAACCACCCATAGTAGAGAAACAGAAAGCTAAAAGTCCCATCCCTATGATTGCTAATGTTTGAGTTCTTAAGAATATTGCTCCGTCTGATGTTGCCCCAACTGCTAACCCTAACATAATAGTTACTATATTACATAGCGCATTTTGACAAGTATCTGATAAACGTCCTACTACTCCAGACTCTCTCATTAAATTTCCATACATTAACATACCAATTAATGGAGCTACTGAAGGAAGTAATAAAGAACAGAATAATGTTACGAATACTGGGAAAACAACTTTTTCAGTTTTAGAAACTTTTCTTAATTGTCCCATTTTAATTTTTCTTTCTTCTTCTGTAGTTAAAGCTCTCATAATAGGAGGTTGAATCATTGGAATCAACGCCATATATGAATACGCTGCAACGGCTATTGGTGCAACTAATTGAGGTGCCAGATTATTTGCAATATAAATTGCTGTAGGTCCATCTGCTCCACCTATAATCCCTATAGCTGCTGCTTCTCCAACTGAAAATAATCCAGTTGCATTTGCTAACATAAATGCTACATATATACCAAATTGTGCTGCTGCTCCTAATACCAAACTTATTGGGTTTGCAATTAACGGACCAAAATCAGTCATTGCTCCAACACACATGAATATTAAACATGGGAATAAACTACTTTTTACCCCATTATATATAATTCTTAAAATTCCTGATGAATACCAAGGATCTGCATGTTTCATTAAATCTGCTAATGGTAAATTCGCTAAAAACATTCCGAAAGCTATCGGTAAAAGTAATAACGGCTCAAACTTTTTAACAATAGCTAGATATAATAGTACAAAAGCTACTAACATCATAACAGCTTGTTGCCAACTTATTGCTAAAAATCCTGATTGCATCAGTAATTCTTTTAATACTGTAAAAAAGTTCATTTAATGTTCCTCCTTATTTAAGAACAACTAAAGTTGCGTCTGTATCTACTGCATCCCCAGCTTTAACAAGAACAGAATCAACTGTTCCATCAGCTGAAGCAACTACTTCAGTTTCCATCTTCATAGCTTCTAAAACTACTACTACTTGTCCAAATTTAACTGCATCTCCTGCTTTAACTTTAACATCTAAAACTGTTCCTGGTAAAGGACTTACTACTGATGATTCTCCTGCTGCTGGAGTTGCTGCTGGTGCAGGTGCTGCTGGTGCCGCTTGAACTGGTGCTGCTGGTGCAGGTGCTGCTTGAACTGGTGCAGGTGCAATAACTGCATTTGGATTAGCTATTTCTTCACGTGTTAATGCTCTATAATCCTCAACTCTTTCTAATTCTACCTCATATTTTTTCCCATTTAATGTAGCTATGTATTTCATATTAATATAACCCTACCTTTCAATTTTTATTTTTTTGTTTTTTTTGTTTTTCTTACTATTTTACTTCTTTGATTTCTTTAATTTTATATTCCCCTTTTAAAGAACGAACTTCTTCAGATACAGCAGCCATAATAACTGCATATACATCATCGTTGTTCTCTTTTTTAGGTTGAACTACTGGCTTTTTGCTTTCTTCTTGTCCTGAAAATTTTCCAAAAATTTTAGAAAATACTACTATTGACAAGGCTAATGTTACCAAAGCTGAAAACACTATTGAAACACCCAAACCTGATATGACTAGTGATTCCATAAAAGTCATTACATTACCTTCGAACATTTAATAATACACCTCCTTGTGTTATTATTTTATTTCTTTTATTCCATATTGTGGAACGCATTCCACTAATTTTATAAAAAGATTATAATACAACACTTCTTAGAAGTCAATAGTTTTTTTTAACTATAGTCGTATTACATAATATTTTCTCTTATTTAATTCATTGCATCCTGCAACAGTACAGTTTAAGATGCCGTTATATAATTTTTATATTCTTTTAGAATATCCCATACATTGAGATAATTCTTCTCCCATATCTTTTACTACTTCCTTTAAAAACTCTATTCTTTCATCAGTTAAACTTTTGTTTCTTAAAACTACAATTCCTATAGAAGATATAACTTTTCCATTGCTGTTAAATATAGGAGAAGCTATCCCCATTGTTCCTTTAACATAATCTCCTGTAGAAGTTGATATTCCATCTTCTCTTATTTTTTCCAACTTTTTTAAAAGTTGTTCCCCCGTCATTTTTAATTTGCATTTTTTATTAACAATAATCTTCTTTATATATGCATCTATAAAATCTTCACCTTGATAAGCTAATATTGCTCTTCTGATTGCCCCATAATGTAAATATAGTTCATCCCCAAATTCTTCTACTATTTTTAAAGTTCTTGGACCATCTATTCTTTCCAATACAATTCCTTTATTTCCCACAGGAATAACCAAAAATGTGTCTTCTCCTGTTAAGGTAACTAATTTTTTTAGAATAGGATATGCAATCTTTTGTAAATGAATATTTTTAGAAGCTGCAGTACCTAAAGATATTAAAGCTGGACCTAACATATAATAATGAGAATTTCCATCTTTTACCACATATTTTTCAGAACATAATGTTTTCAAAATACGGTGAACTGTACTTGGTGGTAAATTTAGTTCTTCTACTATCTGAGCTATTGTGCAGCTTTCTTTCGCTTTTAAAACTCCTAATACTTCAATAGACTTTAATAAGCTTTGAATCATAATATTTTGTTGTTTATAAAAATCTTTTAAATTTCTATAACTTTTCCCTCCTTTCTTTCATTAATATATTATAAATTTTTTATAATACAAATTTAAATACTCTATTTTTTAGTATACTATTTTTTTTCAAAATAGCAAATTTTTTTGATAATGTTTTTTTATGAATTATCTTTTCTCTTAGAAACAAAGAGTTTATACCGACACTATATACTTCATATATACATCGTATATGCTAACATTAAAAATATAAATTTTTAGATATTTGAATTATATGGTATTATCGTTTATGAAGTGATAAATAAGTACATTTTCCTTATCTTTTTTATCGAATCTGAACAAACTTAGTTTTTCATTCAGTAGTACTTACTTTTTAGTGCTATTAATGATATATATAATACAAATAGGGGGTAATATTTTATGACGTTTAATTTTAACATGTATGAAACTCTTGCTATTGCAATTGTTATACTTCTAGTTGGAGATTTCTTGAAAAAAAGAATTTCTGTACTTGAAAGATTTTTTATTCCTGAACCAGTTATTGGTGGGGTACTATTTTCTATAATTTTACTTATAGGACATAACACTAATATGTTCAATTTCACTTTTGATGGAACTTTAAAGACTTTCTTAATGGTTGCTTTCTACGCAACAGTAGGATTCCTTGCAAGTTTCGAACTTCTAAAAAAAGGTGGAGTTGGAGTTGCTTTGTTCCTAGTATGTGCTATTATACTAGTTACTCTTCAAGATATAGTTGGTGTTTCTTTAGCTAAAATGTTTGGATTACATCCATACATTGGTCTTGCAGCCGGATCTGTTCCTTTAACAGGTGGACACGGAACTTCTGGAGCATTCGGTCCTATCATGGAACAAGCTGGAGCTACTGGAGCAATGTCTGTTGCTATGGCTTCTGCTACTTTTGGACTTGTTGCTGGTTGTTTAATCGGTGGACCTATCGCTAAGAAATTAATTGAAAAATTCAAACTTCAAGGACCTAAAGAAGAAACTGTACTTAATGAAGATGGTACTGATTCTGAAACTGCTGTTGTTGAACATAGAATGACTGAACAATCTATAACTCATGCAATTGTTGCTATTGGTTTAGCAGTTGGTTGTGGTGTTTGGATTCCAGCTTTTTCTAAAGCTCACGGTTTAGCTTTACCTATTTACTTAGGACCAATGATCATTGCAGCTCTTATCAGAAATATCATGGATGCTTCTAAAAAGAAACTTCCTTTAAAAGAAATTTCTGTTATTGGAAATATCGCACTTGCTTTATTCCTTGCTATGGCATTAATGTCTATGAAATTATGGCAGCTTGCTGACCTAGCTTTACCATTAATTGTTATCTTATTGGTTCAAACTTTTATGATGGGTGTATTCGCTTACTTCATTACATTTAATGTAATGGGAAGAGACTATGACGCAGCTACTATAGCATGTGGACATTGTGGATTTGGAATGGGAGCTACTCCTAATGCAATGGCTAACATGGAAGCTTTCACTAAAGCAAACGGACCATCTATCAAGGCATTCTTTGTTATACCTTTAGTTGGATCTCTATTCATAGATTTCTTTAACGCTTTCGTTATAACTACTTTTATGAATATTTTCAAATAAAAACAAATCATTAAAATAGAAAAGCCCTCTAGGATAAATCCTAGAGGGCTTTTCATATGTGTTCCTAAAACGTCTTTTAGCCTTCTTTTTAAGTTACTCTATTATTCTTCTATAGTTTAATTGTAGAAACTCTCTATTAACTTAATAAAGCAATATAGAAGCTCAACTTTTATTAACACAATAAAAAAACTCTCCAGCTTAAAGCTAGAGAGTTTTCATCTATCTTGAGAACACATCTGCAACACGATACAAATCTATAACATCTTGTTTCTTTTCACCTTCCCAAGCATAAGAAATAGGATGCGTTACTATAGTTCCATTTTCTATACCTACCATAACTCCACCTTTTTCTTCTTCTAGGACTTCCACTGCTTTTAAAGCCATTCTTGTAGCTATAATCCTATCTCTTCCTGAAGGAGCTCCTCCTCTTTGGACATGTCCTAAAATAACTGATCTAACTTCTGTAGAAACTTTCTCTTTTAATTTTTTTTCTATCTCTAATATATCTCCAGCACCTTCTGCAACTAATATAATATCATGAAGTCTTCCAGTATTTCTTCTTTGTTTAATTTGAAAAGCTAACATTTCAATAGAATTCTCAACTTCTGGTATAAGCAACCCATCTCCACCACCAGCAAGACAAGCATGAACCGCTAAATCTCCAGCGCTTCTTCCCATAACTTCTATCAAAATTGTCCTTTCGTGAGAAGTAGCAGTATCTCTTAATTTAGAAATAGCATCTAATATTGTATTCAAACAAGTATCGAAACCTATTGTAAAATCAGTTCCAATTATATCATTATCAATAGTACCTGGCAATCCTACAACTTTTATCCCATGTTCCTTTGCTAAAAGATCTGCTCCATGATAAGATCCATCCCCACCTATAACTATAAGACCTTCTATTCCTCTTCTTTTTAAGTTTTCAGCTGCTATTGCTCTATATTTAGGATCTTTGAATTCTGGACATCTAGCAGTTAAAAGAGCCGTTCCTCCTCTTTCTATAATCCCAGATAAAAATGATCCTTCTATTAAAAAGATTTCATCCATTAACATTCCATGGTATCCTCTTCTAACACCATAAACTTCCATTCCCTTATATTGAGCCATTTTTGCTGCTGCTCTTATGGCTGCATTCATTCCAGGAGCATCTCCTCCACTTGTTAAAATAGCTATTTTTTTCATATTACCCCTCCAAGTTTTGCATATGTTTTACTCTTCTAAAAATATACCCATTTTTCTATACTTATTATATCTATTTTCCAATAAAGTATCTATCTCTATTTTTTTCAACTCTTGAATTGATAACAATACTGCTTTTTTAAGGTTAATTTCTGCACATAATTTATCTTTATGAGCTCCTCCCAATGGTTCTGGTATTATCTCATCTATTATCTGCAACTTTTTTAAATTTTGAGCTGAAATTTTTAAACTGGAAGCCGCTTTTTCTGATAAGCTACCATCTTTAAATAATATTGCTGCACATCCTTCAGGTGAAATCACTGAATAAACAGAATGTTCAAGCATCATTACCTTATCGGCCACTGCAAGAGCCAAAGCTCCTCCACTTCCCCCTTCTCCAATTATGATTGCTATTATTGGAGTTTTAATTCCTGACATTTCCATTAAATTTCTGGCAATAGCCTCTCCTTGACCTCTTTCCTCTGCTTCTAATCCCGGATAAGCTCCTGCTGTATCTATCAAGGTCAAAACCGGAATTTTAAATCTTTCTGCCAGTTTCATTAATCTCAAAGCTTTTCTGTAACCTTCTGGGCTAGCCATTCCAAAATTTCTATGGATTTTTTCATCCATACCTCTTCCTTTTTGAATTCCAATAATCATAAATTTATGACCTGATATTTTACAAAGGCCTCCTACTATAGCTCCATCATCTCCAAATAATCTATCTCCATGTAACTCAACAAAATCTTCTGTAATTCCATTTATGTATTCAACTGTATTTGGTCTTTCTGGATTTCTAGCAATATAAACTTTTTCCCAATCACTAAGATTAGAATAAACCTCTTTCGCTCTTTTCTTATATTCTTTTTCTAATTTATTTATCTCATCATCTAAATTAATATTTTTATCTGTAGAAAATTGTTTTAACTCTTCTATTTTATTTTCTATTTCTAAAAGTTCTTTTTCAAATTCCACCATAACCCCCTAACAACTATAAAATATTACTTAAAATTTTTGTAATTGTATCTTTCATTTCTTCTCTTTTAACTATAACATCCACCATTCCATGATCTAATAAAAATTCACTTCTTTGGAATCCTTTAGGTAATTTTTGCTTAATTGTTTCTTCAATAACTCTTTGACCTGCAAATCCAATAAGAGCATTAGGTTCAGTTACTATCACATCTCCTAGCATTGCAAAAGATGCTGTTACACCACCTGTTGTAGGATTTACTGGTACCGAAATGAAAGGAATACCTGCTTGCTTCAATTTTTCAACTGCTGCTGATGTCTTAGCCATCTGCATTAAAGAAACAATTCCCTCATACATTCTCGCTCCACCTGAACTAGCCACTACAATTACTGGTATTTTTTGTTCAAGTCCTCTTTCTAAAGCCCTAGTTATTTTTTCTCCAACTACAGACCCCATACTTCCACCTAAAAAATTAAAATCCATTATAGCAACACTAACTTCTATTCCTGAAATTCTACCTACTCCTGATAAAACTCCTTCTTTCATGTTTGTTTTTTCTTTAGATTTTTTTATTTTTTGTTCATATCCTTGGAATTCTAAAAAATCTTTAGCTTCTAAATTTACATCCTTTTCTTCAAAAGTTCCCTCATCAATTAATAAATCTAGTCTTTCCTTTGCAGTCATCTTATAATAATAACCACATTGAGGACATTTTTTTAAATTTCTTCTTATATCTTTTTTTATTGTAATTTCTCCACATTCTGGGCATTTTTCCCATAACTCCGATACCTCTTCTGTGATCCCATTTTTTTCTTTTTCTATTATTGTACTAGTTTGATCTGAATCTTTAACTGTTAAAGTAGCATACTTTTTCTTTCTTAGAGAAAAAAATCTCATTCTCTTCCTCCTTATTTTTGATTTCGTAACCATTATTTTATATGATTTTTACAAATATTTCAACATTTATTTGCATTCTATTACATTATAATATAGAATAAATATAAAAATCAATAATTATTACGAGGTGATGATCATTAATAAAAATTTAACAAATTTACGTCTTGAATTAGATAATATCGATAATAAAATAGCAGAGCTAATTTTACAAAGAATCGAAATAGTTAAACAAGTTGGAAATATAAAAAAACAAGAAAAAAATAATTTCTATGTCCCAAAAAGAGAAGAAGAAATTTTTTCCAGAATATCTAAACTATATCCCCAATTGAATCCCAAAATAATAAAAGCTATTTTCACAGAAATCATTTCTTCTTGTAGAAGCTATGAAAAAATATTTAACGTCGGCATAACAAAACATTTTTTATCTAAAATAGCTATTCAAAATACATTTGGATCTTTTTGTAATACCTTTGTTTTCAACAACATTAATGAAATCGATTTAAAAAATATTGACTATCTCCTTATACCTTTAGATGTCAATTCTTGCGATTTAGTTGAAATTAATTCAAATTTTTTATTACTAAAAAAAATAATTTTAGAAAACATTGAATTTCACCTTTTAGAGAAAATAAAAAAATAACTTTGCTAAACAAAGAAATAGATTGTATAATTTTAGTATATTCAACTTATTACTTGGAGGTTTCATTATGAAAAAACTAATTATATTTACAATATTGACTCTATTTATTGGATGTAGTAATTTACCATCTCTATCATCCACTAAACCTTCACCACCAGTTTTAAAGAAAATTTCTGAACATACAGATTCAAAAAATGAAACGTATGGTATTGGATCTGACAGAATATCTTCCACAGGAGATTTTGTTGCTGAAGGAAAAGCTAAAAAAGAATCTTTAAATAATCTTAGAAAAAATATAAATAAAGAAGTTAATGCTTATTTTGATGACTTCTTAAAAAATGTAGATCCTTATTCTAAGTCTATGTTTATAAATTCTAAAAAAGAATTAACTAATTATGCTACTGATGATATTTTACTTAACGCTTCACAAAAAGAATCATTTACAATTAACGGTAAAATCTACGTATTATCCACAGTAGAAAAAAAAGATATCTTTGACAAAAGTAAATTTACATTTTTAGAATATACTTCTAATATAAAAAAACGATTAGAAAAAATATATTCTCGTATAAACACAAATTCTTTCCAAAATAGCGAAGATATTCCTATAAAAAAAGTATTTAAAGATACAATTTCAGAGCCTGAAATTTCAAACAAAAAAATAAATAATGATTTATCTTCAGATGATTTTACATCACTTGAAGATGATCCTTTATTTCTTTAAATTATAAAAGAAAGGGGCATTACAAAAAATTATGAAAAAATTACTTTTATTATTCTTTATTTTATTTTCCTTAATTGGATGTAGTAACTTAAAGAAGGTTAATTATCCTAAAAATGGAACTTCTAAAGTATTTTATGAAAATGGAAATTGTAAAAGAATAGAAAACTATAAAAATGGATTTTTAGATGGAGAATATATTGAATTTTATAAAAATTCTAATGTGAAATCTAAAATTAGTTATATAGTTGGAAAAAAAGAAGGCCTTTTTGAATCTTTTTATGAAAATGGAAATTTAAAAGAAAAAGGATTTTATAAAAATGGATTAAGAAATGGTATATGGTCTTATTTCAAAGAAGATCAAAGTTTAAATTTTAAAATAGATTTTAAAAGTAAAGGTTATTTTAATCCAGAAGAATATAATATCATGAAATAAAAAAAAGACAGATTAATCTGTCTTTTTCTTATTCAGGAACTATCATAACTATACAGTGAGAGTGTTTAACAACATAAGTTGTTACAGACCCTATCATACGAGTTAATCCTTTTTTTGTAGATTTAGTCATTACTATAATATCCGTATTTTCTGTTTTTGCAATTCTTAATATTTCTCTACCTGGTTCAACAAAGCCAACTCTGCATGTAACGTCATAGCCCTCTAAGTTTTCAACTGCTTCTGCTACTTTTTCCTGCATTTCTTGCTCTGCTTCTGAGTAATCCATTTCTTCAATAAATAGTTTGGCATCTTCTTTTACATATAACAATGTAATAGAAACCTCTTCAGGTTTATAAAGATTTTTAACTAAGTCAATAGAATGCATACTTCTTTCTGTTCCGTCTAAAGGTATTAATAATTTTTTCATAACAAACCCTCCTTATACAGATTGATAAAGTAAAAAATAAATAAACATTTCCTCTTATATAATATTCTGCGTTCCTTAAAATTTTCCTTTATTTTTTTTAATTAATTCTAACAAAAAAAGCATTTTCATCATGTATTTCTTTTAATATATTACACATCTTTTCATTAGTAATATTTTTAGTTGTATATACATTATAATCTTTTACTGTTTCTTGTTTATCTATAAACTTCATTCTTGTTTCGTTTATTTTTTTTCTTGTTCTAATATAATATTTACCCTCAACTAAAGAAGGATCTTTAACTAGTTTATTTTTAAACTCAGGATAATCATATTCTTTCTTCTCAAGAATATCTATCAAATCTTGAACTCCTGCATTTCCTGTAGGATATTTTCCTGCTCCCTGTCCAAAAAATTTCAATTCTCCAATCGAATCTCCCTTTAAAAAAGCAATATTAAAATTAGTTGGAACTGTTGCTTCCATTTCATCAAAATTATAAGCTACAGGCTCAACACAACAAATATATTTATCTTCTTTTTTCTTTCCTACAGCCATCAATTTAACAACTTTATCCTTTTCTTTAAAATAATCAATATCTATTTTCAATATATTTCTAATACCAAAAACATTTACTTCTTTTTCAGGAACTAAAAAATCAAATGCAATAGAAGTGGAAATCATTATTTTCCTTAGGATATCTATCCCATCTATATCTGCAGAAGGATCTGCCTCAGCATATCCTTTCTCTTGAGCTTCTTCTAATGTTTCTTTAAATTCAGCAGAAAATTTAGTCATTTTATCTAAAATAAAATTTGTAGTACCATTAAAAATCCCACCGATTTCAGAAACTTCATCAATTTTTTTCACTTTTTTTAACCCTTCTATTATTGGCACTCCCCCACATACACTAGGTTCATAATAAAATTTAACCTCATACTCTTTCGCCAATTCTACAAACTCTTTAAAATGTTTAGCCACAACAGCTTTATTTGCTGTTACTACATTCTTACCTGCTTTTAATGAAGATATAATATAATCATAAGCCGGATTAATCCCACCCATGACTTCTACTACAGTATCTATTTCTTTATCCTGTATTATATCTTGAGGATTTATGGTTAGGATATCTAAATTTCTACCTTTTATCGAGCTTACTAAGGCTTTTTTTATTTCTATTCTTTTTAAACCCGACGTCTTTTTAGTTTCTATAATATCAAAAATACCTCTTCCAACTACTCCAAAACCAAATAATCCTACTTTCATAATTACCTCCATTTAATCTTTGTAATATTTATTTCATTGTATTGCTGAGTATTATACCATATTTTTTCGATTATTTGGAGCATAAAAAATATCCGACACTGTAAGAAAGACATTTTTCTGAAAATGTTCTAATTTTTCGGACAGAAGCTTTTGATCCAACTCCAACTCCCGTCCTTTTTAGATGCCTCAAAGCATCCAAAGGTTGATCAAACTTAATAATTTTTTCTTCTTCATAACTTTCTATTTTATAAAAATATTTTTCTAATAATAATACAATTTCTTCTCTTGTTTTATAATTTAAACTAACATTAAAATGTTTTTGAATTTCTTTTAAATTTCCTTTTATATATATTGAAAAAGCTAATCTATCAGTTCTTTGAGAAATACTTTTTATCAAACTTTCTAAATCTTCAATCCATTGAAAACTAGAACTAGAAATAACTAAATCATAGTTTTCATTTAAACTTTTAGACATATCTCCTTTTATAAATTTCTCATAATTTAATTCCGCTAAATATTTTTCAGTATTAAAATAATCGTTCAAAATTAATTTTTCAATTTTCATATCTTTTAAAACACATCTGGTAAATATTCCTGTTCCACATCCTAATTCAATCACTTTAGAATAATTATTTTTTCTAAAGTAATTTTTCATTAAATTAACAAGTTTCTCAGCTACTTGTTTTTGTACTATCGCATTATCATTGTATGTTGAAAAGTTTTTATTAAATTCTTTCATATTATTTTATTATATCCTCCCAGCTTTTTAATTGAGGAAAAATATAATGTCCCCCGTCTATCTGTTTTATCTCTACGCTTTTTGATTTATAATATTTAATCTGATTTTTGCTCTTTATAATTTTATCATTTAAGCCTATTATTGCTTTTGAAACTTTGTTTTCTTGAGGAATATAATTTTCTTTTAAATATTCAAGTTCATAAATTAAATCTTTTATTTCTTTATCTTTTGGTCTTAATTTACAATCCATATTTATATAAAATTTTTCTAGATTTTCTTCGTCCATTCCTTTTAATGTCAAATTATAAACTTTCTCCATAATTCCATATTTACCTATTATTTCAGGAGTTCCATTAATAGATATAACCTCTTGATAATCAAAATCTAAATTATCATTTAAAAACTTACACATATAATATACTCCAAAAGACCAACCTATAAATATTATATTGTTATATCCTTTTAATTTGTTTCTATCTAATTTATAAGGAAAAGAAATGTTTAAAATTTCATATTCACTTTTATTCTTTAACTCTTTTAAAACTTCTTCATTCATTCCCCAGCCATTAAAAAATACTATTATATTCATGTTTAAATTCCTTTAAAAATTTTTCTATTTCCTCTTTTGTTATATCAGGATTAAGCCCTATCCTTATTCTTTCCGTTCCTTTACCAACTGTCGGACTTTTTATTGAATAAACTATATACCCTTTGTCTCTTAATCTTTTTGAAATTATATCTACTTTTTTATTGTCACCTATAATTAACCCTAAAATATGAGAATCTGAAACAACCTCTATTTCTAGCTCTTTTATTTTTAAAAAAGTAAAATCTATTAATTCCTTTAATTTTTCTCTTTTTTCTTGAAAATTATTCATATTTTCTAAAATAAATAAATTCCATAAATTATTAACTGGAGGTAAACTTGTAGTATAAATAAACTCCCTACCAAAATTTATCAAATAATCTTTATAATAATTTTCACAAATTATATAAGAACCTATCGATCCTCCACCTTTTCCTAAGGGAATAACTAAAAATTCTATATCTTTTACTAAGTTTAAATTATAAGCTACCCCATATCCATTAACACCATAAGAGTGAGCTTCATCTATCATTAAATCACAATTATATTTTTTCTTAAGTTCAACTAATTTTTTTAAATTAGCTGTATCTCCTTCCATGCTATAGGTAGTTTCAGATATAATTAATACATCTTCGTATTTATCCCTATATTTTATCAATATATCTTCCAAATGTTTTGTATCCAAATGTCTATATCTCAAAATTTTACATTTACTAGAAATTATACCATCGTATATACTTGCATGATTTAATTTATCCGTTATTATCAAAGATTCCTTATTATAGAAAGTGTCTATTATTGTTTTATTTGCTGAAAAACCGCTATTCATAACAAGACCAGGTTTTCCATAAATTTTTTCTAACTTATTTTCAAGAGATACCACTCCCTTATAATTTCCTGTAATCAATCTAGAAGAGCTAGAAGATAAATATACCTCATTTTTAAACTCTTTATAAAATTTTTCCTTTAGCTTTTCATCGTGAGCTAATCCTAAATAATCATTTGAAGATAAATTTAAATCTTTTTCATTGAATTTTTTCAAAGTTCTAAAATTATTTTCTTCTTTTTTTCTATTTAATTGTGATATTATTTTATCTTTCTTCATAAGCTGTACTCTTCCTTATTTTTTAATTAAATTTATTTTTTATTTGATAAAAATTCATCAATTGAAACTTTACATATATTAACCATATCATCTATTTCTTCTTTTGTTATTATAAATGGAGGTAAGAAATAAATTGTATCCCCTAACGGTCTTAAAATAGCTCCATGCTTTAAAGCTGTTTTATATATTCCATATCCAACTCTTTCTTTTGATGAAAATCTTTCTTTAGTATTTTTATCTTTTACTATTTCTAAAACTCCAATAAGACCTATTCTTCTTATTTCACCGATATTTTCATTTCCCTCAAAAGCTTTTTTCATTTGAGCTTCTAAATAATCTCCCTTTTCATTTATCTTAGCTAACATGTTGTCTTCTTCATATATTTTTAAAACTTCTAAGGCTATTCTACAACCCAATGGATTTCCTGAGAAACTATGAGAATGTAAAAATGATTTTCCTTCTGAATAATCAGCATAAAAAGAATCATATATCTCTTCCTTCATACAAACTATTGACATAGGATAATATCCTGCTGTTAGTGCCTTTCCTACTGTCATAATATCTGGAGATATTCCTGCCCATTCACTAGCGAACATTTTACCTGTTCTTCCAAATCCCATAGCTATTTCATCAACTATCATTACTATATTTAATTCTTTTGTTATTTCTCTTAATTCTTTAAGATATTTAGGAGAATATATTTTCATTCCTCCTGCCCCTTGGACAATTGGCTCTACTATTACTCCTGCTATTTCTTCGTGATTTTCTCTTAAAACTTTTTCCATATGACAAAAACATTCCGCCTCACAAGTTTTATATTTTTTATTATATTTACAATTAAAACATTCTGGTCCTTCTACTTTTATAGCTTCTTTTATTAAAGGTCTATAAGTTCTAGTAAAGAAATCTATATCCCCAACAGCTAAAGCTCCAATTGTTTCTCCATGATATGAGTTTCTAATAGTTACAAATTTTCTTTTCTTTTCATATCCTCTTTGTTTTTGAGATTGGTAAGCTAATTTTAAAGCTATCTCAACTCCAGATGATCCATTATCTGCAAAGAATAATTTTGACAATCCTTCTGGTAAAATTTCAACTAATTTTTCTGAAAGTTCTATTGCTGGTCTATGAGAAAAATTAGAAAAAATAACATGCTCTAAAGTATTAGCTTGATCTATTAAAACTTTATTTATTCTATCATTACAATGTCCTAAAGGATTTAACCACCAGCTAGCAATACAATCCATATATTTTTTCCCATCTTCGTCATACACATACATTCCTTTTGCTTTTTCTATAACAATAGGAGGAAAATCTTCATAATCCTTCATTTGTGAACACGGATGAAATATATGTTTTAAATCCCTTTTTTGTAATACAGTTAAATTTTTATTTATTTCCATTTTTTTCCTCCCTAAATAATTTCATTAAATCTTTTTCATCTAAATTTTGTTGATTTTCTTTCACTATAACATAATTCTTTATTCCACTATCTTCTAATACTACTTTAATGTTATCATCCTCATACTTTTCTCCAGTATATCCATTAAAAACTATTCCTTGAATATCTATTCCTTTTAATTTTAAAAATTCTACTGTTAACATAGTATGATTTATTCCACCAACCTTAGTATTGGAAACTAAAATCACTGGAAATTTAAGCTCTTCCATTATATCAAACATATAAAGTTTATTTCTTATTACAGGAACATAGGCCCCCCCTGCTCCTTCAACTAAAAGAGTTGAATATTTTTTCTTTTTCATATTTATTTTTTCATAGACTTCTTCTATATTTATCTCTTTATTTTCCATTTCAGCTGCAAGATGTGGTGATACTTCTGGCATTAAGGTACACGTACACATTTCTTTATCATACTTTATTCCACTAAAATCACATACAAATTTAACATCTGGTGCTATAATTCTATCAGCTTTATAAAAGCAACCACTTTGAATAGGTTTATAATAACCTGTATTATATTTTTCTCTTAATGCTTTATAAAGTAAAGCACTTACATAAGTTTTACCTACATCTGTTCCTATTCCTGTAACAAAATATCCTGATTTTAATCCTTTTTCCAAAAAATCACTTCCTTTAAACTTTTATCAAACACAATCATTATATATTTAAATTGGTTAATATTACAATGAAAAATATCTTAAAGGTTAACATTTAAAAGTATAAAAAAAGACCCTTTTAAAAAGGGTCTTTAAATTTTTATTTATATTTTTTCTAGAATTGATAGTTCCAACCAATTAAGAACTCTCCATAATAATCATCATCTGATTCTTCATACTTATTAAAATCATATTCATAATAAGATGTTAAAGATAAATTATCATTTACTTGATAGTCTGCTGATAGAACTACAATATGCGCATTATTTTCATCATCCCAATCTTTATTATCTAAATCTTTATCTTCATAGAATTGATATCTATATTCTAAATTTAAAGCTAATTTATCATTAGAATATACTGGAGCATATAATCTCACTTGATGTTTTGACCAAGATTCTTCTTCGCCTAAAGAAGTAGATCCTACTGTATCTCTTCCTTCTAAATAATATCCTATTGCAAAATTATTATATGAGTATTTTACAGGAATAGCTTCTAAATAGAAATTATCTGCTGATTCTTCATCTGCTTGATATGCAAAATCTGCCCAACCTGAAAAATCTCCATAATGATATTTTCCTCTTAAATAATATCTATCTGAATCAGAATCCTCTGAATTAGTTTCCTGTCTCCATCTAAAACCTAATGAATAATTGTCATAATTTCTCCATACATCTAAATCTATTCTGCTAGAAGTATCTCCAAAACCGTCACTGGTATCTGTATCCCATCCTTTTCTTGCCATTAATCCAAATGTCCAGTCATCTCCATAAGATAAACCTACTTTTTGAGCAAACATCATATGTCCTATATCTCCATTTGAAGATCCTGAATCATTATCAACTTCTATGTATTGTCCTATTGAATCCACTTTAAGCATTGGTGCTGCTGCAACTTCTGCTACTGGCATAACTTCCTTAGCATAAGCTGAAGATACTATTGATAGTGCTCCTAAAAATACAACTAACTTTTTCATAATTTTTCCCCCTTGACTCATTATTTACAAAGAAATAAAATATACATTCTTTATATTAAGTTTATTTTAAACCTCCGACTTACTCAGAAGTCAACTTTTTTATAGGAATTTTTATTATTCTTATTTGTACACTATCTTCTGAAACTCTAACAACTTCATTAACACACTCTACAAAAATATTACCTTTTATTTCATAGCCATGATTTTTTATCCATAACAATAATTTACTTAAAAGATTCTTTTCCACTGAATCTGACTCTAAATAATATACTAAATATTCTCCTTTTTCTAAAACCACTTTACTTTTAAGAGATTTTTTATTTTTCAAAACTAAAAACTTTTGAGATCTATAGTTTAAATCTAAATAATCATCCTTATCAATAGAATAACCCATAACATATTTACCAAGTGTAAATGGTTCATTTAAAATTTTTTCTATTTTTTTCATAAGCTCTACTTGCTTTAAATTTCTAGCTTCCAGCTCTTCCTTTAAACTAATATCTATATCAATAGATATTCCTCTTTTTTCTTCTTCCTTTATTATATGAGGAATCCCTAACTTATTTTTAGATTCTAAAACAAATTTTAAACGCTTTTTTTTATTTCTTAAACATTTTATTTTATCTAATAAACTTCTTATTTCAGTTTTTATTTCTTTTATTTTTTCATCTATAGTATCTAAATCACTTTCTTTTATTTTAAAATTATCTTTTCTTTTCTCAATTCTATTTTTCATATCTAAAATTTCTTTTATAGAAAAATTCATTTCTCTTAAAAACAATGCTCTTTTAAAGCTTCTTATATGTTCAAAAGTATAATACCTATAATTATTTTCTTTCCTCCTAGCTTTAACTATACCCTCTTTATCATAATATAAGACTGTATTCTTATTTATCTTTAAAATATTAGCTATTTCACTTACAGTGAAAGTCTCTTTTATTTTTTTTATCATAATTTCCCTCTTCTTTTTTATAAAATTTAAAAATCTCTGAAGGTTGAGAATTCCTTAGAGATTTTTAATATATAATATGAACTAACACTTTTATTATCTTTAGTATAAACTCCTGAGTGACCCATAGGTCAACTTTTTTCAAATAAAAATCATCTTTTAAAACAAATATCTTATTTTAAAAGATGATTAACTTAAAATTTATATTATATCTTCTCGATTTATTTCTTTTATTTCTCCTAATTTTAAATTTTCTAAAGTTAATTTACTCATTTTTATTCTTTTTAAATAATTAACTTTATTATCAATAGCTTTAATCATTTTTTTAACTTGATGAAATCTACCCTCTGTAATAGTTAGGTTTATAGATTTTGAAGTTATTTTTTCTACTTTGGCAGATTTACAAATATGATCATCAATTCTTATATTATTTTCTAGTTTTTTTATATCTTCTTGCCTAATTTCTCTATCTAACTCCACATAATATATTTTTTCACAGTCACTTTCTGGAGATAATACTAATCTTGTTAAATCTCCATCATTGGTAAATATTAATAACCCTTCAGTATCTTTATCAAGACGTCCTATAGGAAATAATCCTTTAGTATCTAAGTTTTTAGGCAATAAATCTTTCACTGTTTTTTTACCATTACTGTCTTTCATGGCCGTAATATATCCAGAAACTTTATTTAACATATAATATTTTAACTTTTTTTTATTTAATTTTTCATCATTAAAAGTAACTATATCAATTTCTTCTTTTATATGTATTCTTTCATCTAAGATTAATTCATTATTTACTTTTATCTTTCCATTATGCACATAATCTTTAATTTCTCTTCTTGTTCCTATGCCGCACTCCACTAAATATTTTTCTAATCTTTTAGTATCTTTTATTTCTTTCAAATTTAATACCTTTCCTTTATTGCTCTTTCCAATGCTCTTTTTTGATCTTTTTTAGCTAAACTTTCTCTCTTATCATAATTTTTCTTACCCCTTGCAAGAGCTATATCTAGCTTGACCAATCCTTTAGATAAATGAACATTCAAAGCAACTATAGTATAACCCTTTTGAGTTACTTTTTCATTAAATTTTCTTATTTCTTTTTTATGAAGCAATAATTTTCTTACCCTTCTTTCTTCAGGATTATAAATACTTCCAAATTCCCAAGGAACAACAGACATTCCCATAATAAACATTTCTCCGTTTATAATTCTAACAAAAGATTCTTTTATACTTAATTTTCCAGCCTTTATAGATTTCACTTCGCTTCCAATAAGCTCTATGCCCACTTCTAATCTATCTTCTATGAAATAATCAAAAAAAGCCTTCTTATTATTTGCTAATATCATACTTTCCTCCTTCGACATATGGAGATACCTCTATTTCTAAATTTACCATATCTACTCTTGCTACTATTACCTCTATTTTATCTCCTAAATTATACATATTTCCATTATCCCTATCTAACATATGATAATCTTTTTCATTAAATTCATAATAATGAGATGAATTTGTTACATCCCACAAACATTCTACTAATTCTTCCGTTTCTATAAATACTTTTCTATTGCTAAATCCTACTATAGTACCTTTAAAAACATCCCCTATTTTATCAAGCATAAATTCTACAATTTTGATTTTTGTGCTTTCTTCTTCAGCTTTCATGGCACTTCTCTCTGATTTAGAAATAGATGTACAAATATTAGGAAGTTCACCCTCCATCTTATCTATATATTTTTTACTTGGATAACCCTCTAAACTTTTTTCTAATATTCTATGAATCATTAAGTCCGCATATCTTCTTATTGGAGATGTAAAATGAGTGTAATAACTTGAGGCTAATCCAAAATGCCCTATATTATCCTCTGTATATCTAGCTTGTTTTAAAGATCTTAAAATCATCTTATGAACAATCATACTTATTCCTTTTTCTTGAGAATCTTCTATAATAGACTGAAATTTTTTAGGATGTATCCCTTCTGAATTTAGCCAAATTTTATAACCAAATTTTCCTAAAACTTCATTTAAATTTTCAATTCTTTCTGAATCAGGTTTTTCATGAATTCTATAAATACTAGGTACTTCTAGCCAAAATAATTTTTCAGCAACAGATTCATTAGCTGTAATCATAAAATCTTCTATAACTCTTTCAGCTTCTCCTCTATCTTTTCTTTCTAAATAATCAACTTTTCCTTTATTATCTAACACAACCTTGATTTCTGGTAAATCAAAATCGATACTTCCTCTCTTATGCTTTGTCCCTCTGATTATTCTAGATAATTCCAACATATTAAAAAGCATATCCTTTATATCTTTATACTTTTCTGTTTCTTCTATTTCCCCTGCAAATATTTTATTAACACCTGAATAAGTCATTCTATAAGAAGAATCCATCACTGCTTTATATGTTTTAACATCCTTAACTTTTCCACTAGAATCTATTCTCATATCACATGTAAAAACTAATTTATCTTCATTAGGATTTAAAGAACATATTCCATTTGAAAGTTCCCTAGGCAGCATAGGTAAAACTCTATCCACTAAATATACTGAATTTCCTCTTTTAAAAGCTTCCTTATCCATAGCAGAATTTTCTTTTACATAATAGCTTACATCTGCTATACTAACAATCAATCTATAATCACCATTATCATATTTTTCAACATAAACTGCATCATCTAAATCCTTAGCATCTGACCCATCTATTGTAATTAAAGATAAATCTCTAATATCAACTCTACCCTCTAAATCTTTTTTTGAAATCTTGTCAGCTACTTTTCTAGCCTCGTTTAAAACTTCTCTTGGAAATTTCTCTTCTAATCCTTCTCTTTTTAAAAGTCCTTCAATCATTGCGTTGCTGTCTAAAGGATCTCCTAATTCTTCAATTATTTTTCCTTCTGGTTTTCTTTTAGCATCTCCAAAGAAATCCACCTTAACAAGTACTAATTGCCCATCCTTTGCTTTTTTTAAAAATCTTTTTGGAATATAAATATCCTTTCCAAAAGAATGAGTTGGAGTAACAAAACCAAAAGTTTTCTGTTTAGTTAAAATCCCAATAACTGTATCATTAGCTCTTTTTAAAACTTTATATATCTCTCCCTCTTTTTTACCTTTTTCTCTTTTAGATTCAGCTATCATCACAAGAACAGTATCACCATCTAATGCTCCATTAAATTTTGATCCTGGAATAAATATCCCTTCTGTCTTTGTATCTACAAACCCAAATCTATTTTTTACAATAGATAATTCTCCTTTTATCATTCCTATATTTTCAGGAATGTTATATTTACCTCTTTTATTTCTTGTTAATTCTCCTAATTCTACCCAAGAATCTAGGATATCTCTATTCTTTTTTTTCATTTTAGAAGACCAATTTAGAATTTTATAAATTTCATCAATTCCAACTGATTTCTTATTATTTTCTAAATATTCTCTTATTTTCTTCAAAGCCACTGCTACGTCCATATTATCTCCCTTTTTCTAAAAACCTTAACATCTTTAAGGTGTTTTGATGAATCTTGCCATCTTTTCCCTTCAAAAACTCTATTTTTCTCTTAACTTCCTCTATTATTCCTTTATCTATATTTTCCATTGCTTCTTCTCTAATTTTATCTACTCCAGGGTAATCTCTCCCCTCTTCTATAGCGTCTGAAATATAAATTATTTTATCAAGTAACGACATTTTTTCTCTTCCTATAGTATGATATTTAATAGCTTCTTTTATTTCTTTGTCTTCTATATTAAATTCTTCTCCTATAATTTCTCCTGCTGCAAACCCATGTAATATCTCTGTTAATTCTTCATATCCTTCAACTTCTTTTATTCCTTTACAAATATTTTGCAAGTTTTCTATTTTTTCTTCTTTCATATAATCATGTAAAAGAGCTGCTATCCTAACTTTTTTTTCATCATAATTATTTTTATGAGCCAAAATTACTGCCATTTTTTCAACACCTAAAGTGTGTCTGTATCTTCTATCAGATAGTTTCTTTTTTACTCTTTTTCTGATGTCCTCTATCTCCATTTTTTCTCCTTAAATAAATAAGGGTGTATATACACCCCTATTATACACTAAATATTTCTTTTAAAAGTATAATCTTTCATTAAATTTGAATATTTAACTTTCTCTTGATCTACATTATCTATTAAAAACCTAACTTTTTCTATTCCTTCTATATTTGTTAATGAATTAACAAATGAATATATTATTAACAATTCTTCCCTTGGAGAATTAACTTCATCAAATAATTTTTCCGGAATATCTAAATATAATTTATTTTCTATTAAAAAATATCCAATTTCTTTTTGTAAATTAACCTGTGGTATTTTCTCTAATAATTTAAGCTTTAAAACAATTTCCTTTATCGTTTCTCCCATAATTTCACTTGAATCTAATTGTCCTTTAATAATTATTTCTTCATTTAACAAGTTATTATTTTCAGGAAAATAGATATAAAGCTTATTTTCTCTTTCTTTTTCTATTTCATTATTTCTTATTAGTATCTTCTTAGGAGTATAATCTCTATTAAAATAAAAATATCCTGTGATTAACGTTATAAAAAAAATAACTCCTAAAAATTTATTTAGGTTATCCATTTTTAATAATTTTTCTGTTTTTATTTCTTTTTCTTCATTTATATTCTGTGATTTTTTTTCCACTATTTTCTCCTAATAAAAATATTTTCTAACATGTTTTGCTATTTCTTTAGCTATTATTTTCCTATTTGTCCTATTTTTTAATTTTCTGCTATCTGACTTATTTCTTATGAATCCTGTTTCTATTAATATTCCCGGACAATTAACTCCTCTAAGTACTGCGAAGTTAGCTCCATGAATTTTTCTATTTTTCATTTTCATTCTTTTAGATAAATCATTATTTAATTTTTCAGCTAATTTCATAGATTCTGCTTTATTATTATTATAAGAAATATCTGTCACTATTTGTACTATTTTTTTTGTATCTTCTCCATATTTTTCTGCAAAACTATTTTCAAATTTAGCTATTTTTCTTGCATATGAAGATGATTTTTTTGAAAAATAAAATATTTCCATACCATTCATCTTCGTAGAAGTTGATGAATTAATATGTAAACTTATAAACAAATTAGCTTGAAGACCATTAGCTATTTTACTTCTATTTTGTAAAGTTATAAATTCATCTGTATCTCTTGTCATCACAACATTAAAATCCTTATTTAACTCTTTTCTTAAATATTTTCCTATTGAAAGAACTAAATCCTTTTCTCTTAATCCATTACCTACAGCCCCAGGATCTTTTCCTCCGTGTCCTGGATCTATAACAACTGTATATTGCTTATTCCTTTTACTTTTAGATAAATCTACTACTACTCTGTAAGGATTTTTTCTAGTACTCACCCGATAGAATATATTTTTTTTTAAATTTACAAAAAATCCTGTAGAATTATTATAATTAACTTGTTTTATGCTTTCTATATACTTAGATAACGGATTGTTTAAACTAAAATTATTGTAATTATTATTCTTTATTTCTAAAAATAATAGTCGATTATATTCATCATAATCACTATGATAATTAGGTGAATCTTTATCCATATCAAAGACAATTTGAGAAGGATATTTATTAAATCTTATATTTTTTATGCTTGTTGAAAAACTAAATGTAAAAGTTATAAAAAATATTATAAGGCTTAGAAATTTTTTTTTCATATTTTATCTTATCCTTTTATTTATAAAATAATCTGTAAAAAAAAACGACAATTATTACTAATTGCCGTTTCGCATTATAATCAATTAGTCTAGTACAACTGCAACAGCTGACTTTCTAATAGTCATATGTGTACCTTTATCTATTTTTACAACAACAAAAGATTCATCTACTCTTGTGATAGTCCCTTTTATTCCTCCAATAGTTACAATTTCATCTCCGTCTTTTAACGCATCCATCATAGCTTTTTGTTTCTTTTGTTTCTTCTTATTTGGCATAACCATAAAGAAATATATAATTGCTATCCATATTGCAATCATTATTACAGTTCCGTATTTTGCAAAAATTTGATTCATTAATAGTCCCTCCTAATTTTAGTCTCACACTCTAAGTATAGCACACAGATATCCTTTTTTCAATTATTCTTTAGTTCATGAATAAATCTTTCAATTTATTTAAAAATCCCTTATTCATTTTATAATTTTTATCTTTTAAACTATCATCAAATTCTTTTAGTAATTTTTCTTGTTCTGCATTTAAATTAGTTGGAACCTCTATTATTATTTTAACTAAAAGATCTCCAGGAGAATAAGCTCTAGGATTATTAATTCCTTGACCCCTTAATCTTAACACTTTTCCATTTTGAGTTCCTTTTGCTATTTTTATAGTTTTCTTTCCATCTAATGTAGGAATTGCTATTTCTCCACCTAATGTTGCCTTTGTAAACGTAATTGGAACCTGGCAAATAATATCTTCTTCATCTCTTATAAAGAATTTATGTTCTTTAACATGGAAGAATATATATAAATCTCCATTTTCTCCACCTTCTGAACTAGCATCTCCCATTCCTGACATTCTTAATCTTTGACCATCATGAATTCCCACAGGAATTTTTATTTTTTTCTTAATTTGCTCTCTTTCAACTCCTGTTCCTCTACATTTAGAACATTTAGTCTCAGGTATTTTCCCTTTTCCATGACATTCATCACACTCAACAACATTCTTAAAGTTTCCTAACATTGTTCTTTGAATTTGTTCTATTCTACCTGCACCATGACATTTTGGACATGTCTTAGTTTTTGTCCCTGGTTCTGCTCCACTTCCATTACATTTAGAACAATTTCCCATTCTTGTATATTTTATTTCTTTTTCTCCACCTTTAGCTACTTCTTCTAGAGTCACTGTGACATCTACTCTTAAATCATCTCCTGGTTCTGGACCTCTAGATCTTGAACTACCTCCAAAACCTCCTCCAAAAAATGAAGAGAATATATCTTCTGCGCCACCAAATCCGCCAAATCCACCGAATCCGCCAGCTCCTCCTCCACCATTTTCAAAGGCTGCATGACCAAATCTATCATATTTTGATCTTTTATCTGAATCAGATAAAACTTGATATGCTTCATTAATTTCTTTAAATTTATTTTCAGCTTCTTTTTTCTCTTTCTCACTTGCATTACTAAATTTATCTGGATGATATTTCATAGCAAGCTTTCTATATGCTTTTTTTATTTCTGAATCAGAAGCTGTTTTTTCTACTCCTAAAAGATCATAATAATCTTTTTTTTCCATTTTTTTTCCTCCATTAAATTTTAGACTGTTATCATTATATCATATTTCTTTTCTCTATTTGATTCTATTTTTCTTATTCCTATTTTTTCTTTTAATTTTCCTGAAGAATTTATATAATCAGTTATTCCATCCCAGGGCTCAAAACATATAAAATTACCACCTTGAACTCCCCAAAAAGCTAAATATTCAAAATCTTTAAATTGAAATTTTAGAATTTCTTTATTTTTTTTATTTTTCAAATAAATCAATTTAGATTTAATATTCTTAAAAATTAAAGCATCATTTATAAAAATATCTTTCTTTAAGTTTAGTTTTTTTTCTTTAAATATTTCTTTTTCTTTATTTGGAACTATAAACCCCTCTTTTAAAACTTTAGAATTTCCTATTTCATCCTTATCAAACTCAACATAATAATCTTCATACTTATTTTTTGAATCTAAATTAATGTTAAATGCTGGATGAGCTCCAAAGGAAAAATACATTTCCTTTTCATCTAAATTCTTTATTCTATAATTAATTTCTAGACTTCTATTTTTTAAAGTGTATTTTATAAAAAGTTTAAACTTAAAAGGATATATTTCTAAAGTATTTTCTGAATATTTAAAAACAAGTTCTATAAAATCCTTTCCTTTATCAGAAACTTCAAATTCATTATCCCTTGCAAATCCATGACGAGTTTTCATTTCATACTCTTTATTCTCATGTATATATTTCCCATCACGAATAGATCCTACAAAAGGAAATAATACAGGAGATGATTTCCCCCAATATTTAGGATTTTTTTGCCAAATATATTCATTTTCACTAGTTCTATCTTTAATTCCTACTAATTCTGCTCCAAACGATTCTATTTTAATACTTAGTTCTTTATTTTCTAAAATATATTCCATAGCATTCTCCAAAAAACTTATACAATAAATTGGGAATAGAGCTAAAACTCTATCCCCAACAAATATTTTTCAATATCAATTAGTCAACTATTTCAGCATCCTCTACATCATCATCTGCTTTTTTAGCTTCTTGTTGTCCTGGTTGAGCTCCTGCTTGTTGTTTTGCTTGAGCTTCTTTATAGATTTCTTCAGCTATTTTTTGTGATACTTTTGCTAATTTATCCATTGCTTCTTCTATTGCCTTTTTATCTTCTGAATCTTTTACTTTTTTAAGTTCTTCCATCGCTTCTTCTATTGCTTTCTTCTCTTCTTCTGTTGCTTTATCTGGATGTTCTTTTAAAGTTGTTTCAGTAGAAGTAATTAACATATCAGCTTTATTTCTAGTTTCAATTAATTCTCTAAATTTCTTATCTTCTGCTTCATTAGATTCAGCCTCTTTTTTCATTCTATCTATTTCTTCTGATGATAAGTTTGTTGATCCTGAAATTGTAATAGTATTTTCTTTACCAGTTCCTAAATCCTTTGCAGATACATGAACAATTCCGTTAGCATCTATATCAAATGTTACTTCAATTTGAGGTACTCCTCTTGGTGCTGCTGGAATTCCTTCCAAATTAAATTCTCCTAATTTATGGTTATCTGCTGCTTTTGCTCTTTCTCCTTGTAGTACATTTATTGTAACTGCTGGTTGATTGTCTACAGCTGTTGAGAAAACTTGAGATTTTTTAACTGGAATAGTTGTATTTTTCTCAATAATTCTTGTACATACTCCTCCTAAAGTTTCAATTCCTAATGATAATGGAGTTACATCAAGAAGTAATACATCTTTAACATCTCCCATTAATACTCCACCTTGAATAGCTGCTCCTGCTGCTACAACTTCATCTGGATTAATTCCTTTGTTAGGTTTTTTACCAAAATATGATTCTACCCATTCTTGAACTGCGATCATTCTAGTTGATCCTCCAACTAATAATACTTCTTTTATGTCAGAAGGAGAAAGACCAGCATCTGATAAAGCTGTTCTAGTTGGTCCTTGAGTAGCTTCTACTAAATCTTTTGTTAAATCATTAAATTTAGCTCTTGTTAATTTCATTTCTAAATGTTTAGGTCCTGTTGCGTCCATTGTGATAAATGGTAAAGAAATTTGAGCTTCCATCATTGAAGATAATTCTTTTTTTGCTTTTTCTGCAGCATCTTTTAATCTTTGATATGCCATTTTATCATTTAACAAGTCAATTCCTTGCTCTTTTTTAAATTCTTCTGCTAACCAGTTCATTATTCTTTCATCAAAATTATCTCCACCTAAATGATTGTTTCCTGCAGTAGATAAAACTTCTATAACTCCATCAGATATTTCAAGTACTGATACATCGAAAGTTCCTCCACCTAAATCAAATACTAGAACTTTTTCTTCACCTTTTTTATCTAATCCATAAGCAAGTGCTGCTGCTGTTGGTTCATTTATAATTCTTTTAACATCTAAACCTGCAATTGATCCTGCATCTTTAGTTGCTTGTCTTTGAGAATCTGTAAAATAAGCTGGTACTGTTATAACTGCTTCTTTTACTTCTTCACCTAAATAAGCTTCTGCATCTTTTTTTAACTTTCTTAAAGTCATTGCTGAAATTTCTTGAGGAGTATAATCTTTTGAATTTACATTTACTTTATAATCTTCTCCCATATGAGTTTTTATAGAAGCGATTGTTGAAGTAGGATTTGTTATTGCTTGTCTTTTAGCAATTTCTCCTACCACTATTTCTCCATTTTCCTTTATATTTACTACTGACGGTGTTGTTCTAACTCCTTCAGCGTTTGTTATAATACTTGCAGAACCACCCTCCATTATTGCTACACAAGAGTTTGTTGTTCCTAAATCAATTCCAATTATTTTTGACATTTGTTTCCTCCTTGTTTTATATTACATATGAATAATATTAATTAAATTTTTATTTTTTACAAACTTTTACCATTGAAGGTCTTACTACCTTTCCTTTTAAAACATAGCCTTTTTGAAGTTCCATAATTATGTGATTATTTTCTACTTCTTCATTTTCTTCAACCATAACTGCCATATGTTTTTGAGGATCAAATTCTTGATTCTCTGTTTCTATAGCTTCTACTCCTTCAGCTTTTAAAACTTCTTTAAACTGATTTAATGTCATTTCTACTCCTTTTGAAAGGCTTTCAAAATCTGAAGTTTGTTTTGAAGTTTCTACCGCTCTAGATAAATTATCTATTCCATCTAATAATTTAACAATTATTTTTTCAGATGCAAATTTTCTAAGTTCATCCATTTCTTTTTCTTTTCTTTTAGTAAAGTTTTGGAAATCTGCTTGCTTTCTCATATAAGATCCTTTCCAATCCTCTACTTCTGCTTTTAATTTTCCTATTTCTTCTTCAAAAGAGCTTTCAGTATCAACTGATGTCTTGTTTTCTTTTTTATTTTCTTCTTTATTTTCTTCTTTATTTTCTTCTTTTTTTAAAGTTTCTTCTTCATTAAGGATTTCTTCTTTTACTTCTTCTTGCTTCTTATTTTTTGCCATTAGTCAGCTCCTTTTTTTTATGTAAATCTAATAATTTTTTTTCATTATTAATTACTTTTTCAACTTCATTGCTTATATATTCTATTATCCCCATAGTTTTTGAATAAGGCATTCTTTTTGGACCAAGGACACCTATAATCCCTTTGGAACCACCTTTTTTATAGGTTGAATATACAAAACTAAAATCTTCTAATCCTTTTATAGGAAGTTCATCCCCAAGAATTACATTTACTTTTCCTTCTGTTTCATCCCTCGTAGCTAGAACATTTTCAAAAAAGTTTTTAACATCCTTTTCTTCACTAAACATTTCTAAAACATCCATAACTTCATTTACATTTTTATCTTTAAATATAATAGGAGAATTGTTTAAGTACAATTTTCCTTCTATATCTCTATACACCTCATCTTTTAAGTTATCATATTCTTCAAAGTTTTTTATAATAACTTCTTCTACTTCATAACTTTTAATAATTCTTCTTTTTATTTGCTCATTAAGTCTTTCAGACATAATATCCAATTTTTCCTTTGATATAGGATGTTCTAATTGAATTTTTTTAGTACTTACATTCATATCTTCAGTAACTGTTATTGCTAGTACTAGAAAATCATTTATATGCACAAGTTCGATTTTTTTTATATTTTCTTTTCTATGAACTGGTTCGATTACCACAGATGCACAATTAGTTAATTTAGAAAGTAGAGATGAAGTCTGTTGTAATATAACATCCACCGCATTTACTTTTCTTTCATACTCATTATTTATCTTTACTTTTTCTTCTCTAGATAACTTTTCTATTTTCAAAAGTTCATCTAAATAATATTTATATCCTAAATCTGTAGGTATTCTTCCTGATGAGGAATGCTTCTTAACTATAAATCCATTATCCTCTAAATCAGACATAACATTTCTAATAGTAGCAGAAGATAATCCAATATTATATTTTTTTACCAAAGTTCTTGATCCTATTGTCTCTCCAAATCTTAAATAAAAATCTATAATAGCATTTAATACTAGCTTTTCTCTATCATTAAGCATTTCATCATCCTCCTATTAGCACTCATCTCAAAGGAGTGCTAACCATATAAAAATAGTATCAGATTTATATATTTTTGTCAACAATTTATTCCTTATTTTAATAAAAACAGATTCATTTTTTTTATGTTTACTTTTTTTCATTTTTTCAATACATTTTTCTTTATATTTCCTTGAAAAATAAAGTCTCTAGATTTTTTTTTTTGATTTTTTTACTAAAGAATGTTATAATGTATTATATATTTTATATATGATACACTACTTTTTATTTACAAGGAGGAATATGTATGATTGAATTTAGAAGTATATCCAAACGTTTTAAGAACGTCACTGTTCTTAAAAATCTTGATTTAAAAATAAATAAAGGAGAATTAGTATCTATAATTGGTGAAAGTGGTTGTGGTAAAACCACCCTCCTAAAAATGGTAAACCGGCTTATTGAACCTTCAAGCGGTACCATATTCATTAAAGATAATAACATTAAAAAACAAAATGTTATTCAACTTCGTAGAAATATTGGATATGTTATCCAGCAAACCGGGCTCTTCCCTCATATGACTGTTAAAGAAAATATCGAACTCATTCCTAAAATCGAAAATGTAAATCCTGAAACACTAGAAAAAAACACACTTAACTTAATGTCCATGATTGGACTTGAACCTACAAAATTTTTAAACAGATACCCTACTGAATTAAGTGGTGGGCAGCAACAAAGAATAGGTGTTGCTAGAGCTTTTGCCACAGATCCTGAAATAATATTAATGGATGAACCTTTTTCAGCCTTAGACCCTCTTACTAGATCAGACCTACAAGACGAATTAATCGAATTACAATCTAAATTAAAAAAGACTATTGTTTTCGTAACCCATGATATGGATGAAGCTATAAAAATATCTGATAGAATTTGTATTATGAAAAGCGGAAAAATTTTACAATATGACACACCAGAGAATATTCTTAAAAATCCAGCAGATTCATATGTTGAAAATTTTGTTGGAAAAAATAGAATCTGGACTTCTCCTGAATTTATTAAAGTTAAAGATATTATGATAGAACAACCTGTTATCGCCTCTATTGATTCTAAAATTATTGGTTGTTTAGAAGTTATGAGATCTCGTAAAATTGATAGAATCCTTATTATTGATTTACCTACTAGAAAATTAAAAGGAATAGTTACAGCTAATAAACTTAGAAAAGAAGAAAATAAAACAAAACGTATTTCTGAAATTCCAGGACTTATGGAAACTAATTTTATTACTTTATCACCTGAAGAAAATATAATCAACACTCTAAAAATCGTAGATGAAAACCGTATTTCTACTATTCCAGTTGTTAATGAAAACTTTATATTAAAAGGATTGCTAACAAAAAGTAGCCTAGTTACTACATTAAGTCAACAATACTTAGACATGGAGGTAGAATAATATGAATTTAATAACATACATGATAGAAAATCACTCGCAAATCTTATCTTTATTAATAGAACATTTAGAACTCACTTTACTTTCCGTTGGACTTGCTATATTAATAGGAGTTCCTCTTGGAATTCTTGTATCCTATGTTAAAAAACTAAGTAAACCTATACTTGGAGCGTCTAATGTAATGCAAGCAATTCCGAGTATGGCTCTACTTGGTTTTATGATTCCTTTTCTTGGAATTGGTAGTTTACCTGCAATTGTAGCTGTTATTCTATACTCTTTACTTCCAATTATAAAAAACACTTATATTGGGATAGATAATATTAACCCGCAAACAATTGAAGCAGCTAAAGGAATTGGACTTACCAAATTTCAAATTTTAACAAGAATTCAAATTCCATTAGCTCTTCCTGTTATTATGGGTGGAGTTAGAATTTCTTCTGTTACTGCTGTTGGGCTTATGACTATTGCTGCATTTATTGGTGCTGGTGGACTTGGATTTTTAGTTTTTTCTGGAATTAGAACTGTTAATAATCTTCAAATCTTATCTGGGGCTATTCCTGCTTGTTTACTTGCTTTAACTATGGACTATCTTGCTGGACTAGTTGAAAAATTAGTTACTCCTATTAGCTTACAAAAATCAAATACTTATAAAAAACCTAAAAATAGGTTAATTGCAAAGGGTATTTTATTTTTCTCACTTTTATTAATTATTTTTTCTTTCGGTTATACAAATTTATCTAAAAATAAAACTAACGATAAAACTATCATTATTGGTTCAAAAGATTATACTGAACAAGTTCTTTTAGGTAACTTAGTTGGAGATATGATAGAAGAAAATACCGATATTTCAGTTATAAAAAGAACTAGCCTTGGAGGAACTCAAGTTTGTTTCTCTGCTTTAAATGCAAAAGAAATAGACATGTATGTTGAATACAGTGGAACTGCCTTTGTTGAAGTTTTAAATCATAAACCTATCAGTGATGTTGAAAAAGTATATAATACTTGTAAAAAAGAATATAAAGAAAAATACAATATAGAAATTTTGCCTCAAATAAATTTCAATAATACTTACGTTATGGCTGTAACTCAAGAAACTGCTAAAAAATATAATTTAAAAACAGTTACTGACCTTTCTAAAGTTGCTCATAAATTAATTTTTGGAACTTCTTTTGAATTTTTAAGTAGAGAAGATGGTTTACCTGGGCTTATGAAAAAATATGATTTTAAAGTTAAAGAAACAAGAGCTCTTGAAGATTCTCCTAAATATATTGCTATTGCAAATAATAAAATTGATGTAACTGATGCTTTTTCTACTGATGCTTTAATTAAAAAATATAATTTAGTTACTTTAGAGGATGATAAACATTTCTTCCCACCTTATTATCCTATGCCAATAGTAAGAGCTGATGTTTATGAAAAATATCCTGAAATTAAAGACGCTCTTAAAAATTTATCTCAAGCTTTAACGGATAAAGTCATGACAGATTTAAATTATCAAGTTAATGAATTACATAAAAGTCCTGAAGAAGTCTCTAAAAACTTCTTAATTGAAAATAATTATTTCAAAGATTAAAATAATTTTGTTATTTTATTTTCAAAGGATGTTATCTTATTCCTATATATTTTTATTATTTATTTATTGATTTTTAAGACCTTATGAAGTATAATTTTTATATGTTTGCTAAAAATTATATAATTTTATTTCATAATGATGTTATGAAATGATTACGGAGGTTTTTATGGCTCGAACTTTAAAATTTTCAAAAGATAAAATTTTAAATGTTGCCTACAACATTTTAATAACTGAAGGAATGAAAAGTGTTACTGCTAGAAATATTGCAAAAGAACTAAATTCTTCCACTATATCAATTTATTCTAATTTTGGATCTATGACAGTATTAAAAAATCAACTATCAGAAGTTGCAAGAAGTAAACTTTTTGATAAAGTTGCTACAAATTATACCGACTTAAGTCTTTTAAATATTGGCATTGGAATTTGTTTATTTGCAAAGGAAGAAAAAGCGCTTTTCAGAGCAATTTTCATGAGAGAAAATCTATCTAAAAATTTTTTAGATGAATTAGTTGAAGATCTTAAAAAGCTTGTATTTAAAGGTTTTAAAGAAGGTACTAGTTATAATTTTCTTGAAGATGAAACAATTGAATGGATGTTAAAAAAAGGTTGGTGGTATGTTCACGGTTTCGCTTGTCTTATTTGCTCTGGATTTTATAATCCTAGCTATGAAATGATTGAACATGAACTTAAAGAAAATGGAAATGTTATCTTAAAAGAAGCACTTTGCTTTAATAAATCAATAAAAAAAACTAAATAATATATGGGGAGAAATTTATTATGAAAAAATCATTACTACTTTTATCAGTATTAGCATCTGTAAGTGCTTATGCTGGAAGTATCGACTATCTTGCCGAACAAGATTCTGAATACTTTGCACATCCTTCTATGATAGGAAAGATAGGAACTTCAGCTGCTTTTTATAATCCAGCTGGTACTGCTTTCATGGAAGATGGAAATTATTTTAAAATTAATTCACAAACAGTGTTTAAAAAATATAAAATGGAAACTAGTTATCCAACTATTAAAAATTGTGGAGTTCACGAAAGTGATCATCCATCTGCTTTAGTTCCTGCAATTCAATTCGTTGCTAAAAATGGGGATAGATCTTATTTCATACATGCAGGAGTTGCAGCTGGTGGAGGAGCTCTAAAATACGATGGCGGACTTACTGCCTTTGAGGTTATTGGAGAAGCTATTGAATTTGCTGCTAAAAAAGGAGCATTTGGTAATTTCCCAAATTCTACTGTCACATACCTAGATAGCCCTCAAACTATAGGATCTTCTTACTATGTTAATACTAATTTTGGTATGGCTCAAAAAATAAATCCTAAATTTAGTATAGGTGGAGCTATAAGATTAATATATGCTACTAGAGATTTAGATTGTACTGCTAATTATGATTTATCATTAGATGGTTCTTCTGAAAATAATCAAAATGTTCAAGTTCAACTTGATGCAGAAAGAAAGGCTTATGGAGTTGGAGGAGTTATTGGATTTGACTATAAACCAACTGATAAATTGAATATTGGATTTAAGTATGAGTCTGAAATTGAATTATATTTCAAATCAAAAAAAGGAAGAGATGGATTAACTGTAAAATCAGATATATATCCTGATCCTATCACCTCAGGAATCAAAGAAAGTTTATTAAACGAAAAAGTAATTAGTGAATGGACTGATAAGGAAAGAAGAAATTTACCAGCTGTTATGGCACTTGGACTAGCCTATGATTTAAATGAAAAAGTTACTTTACTTGCAAGCGGTAATTATTATTTTATAAAAGAAGCTAATAGAGATGGAGCTTATGATAATTATGATAATGGTTATGAAGTTTCTGCTGGAATCGATTATAAATTAAATGAGAAAGTTACTTTAATGGCTGGATACCAATATACAGATACTGGAGCTAATGAAGATACTTATAAGGATACTGACTTTGCTCTTGATGCTAATTTATATGGAGTTGGAATCAAATATTCTCCTAGAGAAGACAGAGCCTATACTCTAACATATTCATATGTTGATTATAAAACTGCTCAAGCAAATACAGATTATTTAAACAAAGGAACTGGAACAATTTTTAGTAAAACTGTACAAGCTATTGGGGTATCTGCTGAATTTAAATTCTAATTTAATACAAATATTTTTTAACTCTTACACTTGACAGAAAAAAAATATAGATGTATAATCACAATGTAAAAAACAACTAAATATAAAAATAACTTACTAGGGGAGCCTTAACCGGCTGAGAGGAGATTCGGTCTCGACTCTTATTACTTGAACCAGATAATGCTGGCGAAGGGAAGTAAATGAATTAGCCCTCCTATTTAGGAGCATATTTAAATTTTAAATATGACTATTAAGTTATACATATGGTTAATTTTTTACGAGAAATAAGAAGCTAAGCTCTAACTATTAAGTTAGAGCTTTTTTTATTAACTTTTTTAAGGAGGAAACTATGAATATTATACTTAATGGGGCTAATGAAGTACTTGATAAAGAAATTTCTGTACAAAATTTTATAGAAAATCTTTCAGAAGAAAAAAAAATAAATTTATCTGGTGCTGTAATCTTAATTAATACTGATCTTGTAAAAAAAGATAATTGGCATAAAACTATAATAAAAGAAAATGATGACATCGAAGTTCTTGCCTTTGTTTCTGGTGGGTAATAACCATTTGCTTTAATAAATTTAAAAATAAAACTATACACTTAAGGAGAGATAAATGGATAAATTAATTTTAAAAGGACATGAATTTGAAAATAGGCTTCTAACTGGAACAGGAAAATTTGCTGATAAAAATCTTATTGCTCCAATGTTAAAAGCAAGTAAATCTAATATTATTACTATGGCTTTAAGAAGAGTTAACTTTTCTAATCCCAAGGAAAATATATTAAACTATATTCCAAAAGAAGTTACTTTACTTCCAAATACTTCTGGAGCTAGAAATGCTGAAGAGGCTATAAAAATAGCTAGAATAGCTAGAGAAGCTGGATGTGGAGATTTTATTAAAATTGAAATTATAAACGATATGAAATATCTAATGCCTGACAATGAAGAAACTGTTAAAGCTACAAAAGTATTAGCTGAAGAAGGATTTATTGTTCTTCCTTACATTGTTCCAGATTTAATTACTGCTAAAAAATTAGAAGAAGCTGGGGCTGCAGCTATTATGCCTCTTGGTTCTCCAATTGGTTCTAACAAAGGACTTTTAACTAAACCTTTAATAGAAATGATTAATGACAATAAAAAACTTCCTGTTATTGTGGATGCTGGAATTGGTGCTCCTTCTCAAGCTGCTGAAGCAATGGAAATGGGTATCGATGCTGTTTTAGTAAACACTGCTATCTCAACTGCTGAAGATCCTGTTAAAATGGGAGAAGCCTTTGCTATGGCTGTTAAAGCTGGTAGAATGGCTTATCTTGCAAAACTTGCTAAAACTTCTAAATTTGCAAATGCCTCTTCTCCTTTAACAGATTTTTTATTCAGAGGTGATAAATAATGGGATTCTATTCTGTTTTAGAAAAATGGAACAATTTTGATTTTGAAAATTATTTTTCTCATGTAACTGATAAAGATGTTATTGAAAGTATTGAAAAAGATAATTTAGATGAATTTGATTTTCTTAATCTTTTAGCACCTATTGCTAAAAATCATCTTGAAAAAATGGCTATTAAAGCTAATCTAGTAAAACAACAATATTTTGGAAACGTTATCTCTTTATATATACCTATTTATGTTTCTAACTTCTGTACTAATAACTGTGCTTACTGTGGATTTTCTAAAAAAAATCATATAATAAGAAAACATCAAACAATAGAGCAAATAGAAGAAGAAGCTAAAGAAATTGCAAAAACTGGAATTGATCATATTCTTTTATTAACTGGGGAAGCTAAAGAAATTGATACAATGGATTATTTGAAAGAAGCTGTCAAGGTTTTAAAAAAATATTTTGATTCTGTTTCAATAGAAGTAATGCCTCTTGAAGAAGAAGAATATAGAGAATTAAAAGAAATTGGTCTTGATGGATTAACAGTTTATCAAGAAACTTATAATGAAGAAATCTATGATCAAGTACATATAAGCGGTAAGAAAAAAGATTATCACTTTCGTTTAAACACTCCAGAAAGAGGAGCTAAAGCTGGACTTAGAACTGTTGGAATGGGACCTTTATTTGGTCTTAGTGAAATTAAAAAAGAAGCCTTCTTAGCTGGTTTACATTTAAAATATCTAACTGATAAATATTTAAATACTGCTTTTTCTATTTCTTTACCTAGAATAAATCCTGCTGAAGGAGGATTCCAACCTAGTTTCCCTCTTGATGATGTTACTTTTGTCCAATTTTTAACAGCATTTAGATTATTTCAAGTAAAAGCAGATATTAATATTTCTACTAGAGAAGTTGCTGAATTTAGAGATCATCTTATGCATATTGGAGTAACAAAACTTTCTGCAGGTTCAAAAACTGATGTTGGAGGTTATACTAAAAAAGATGAGTCCACATGTCAGTTTGAAATAAGTGATACTCGTTCTGCCGAAGAAACTATTCAAGCTATTGAAAATTATGGTTATCAGCCTATATACAAAGATTGGCAGCAAATATTATGATTATCGGAATCGCAGGTTGTGGTGGCATTGGATCTAACGTAGCCTACCATTTAATAAGAACTGGAATAACTTATCTTAAATTTGGAGATTTTGATAAAATTGAAATTTCAAATCTAAATCGTCAATTTTTCTTTGAAAATCAAGTTGGGCTTTTTAAAAGTGAAACCTTAGCTAAAAATTTAAATCTAATAAATTCAAAGGCTAAATTTGATTATGAAATTATTAGATTTAATAAAAATAATATTGCTAATTTTTTTAAAGATTGTGATATTATAGTTGAAGCTTTTGATAAAAAAGAAAATAAAGTAATGTTAATAGAAGAACTTCTACCACTAAATAAAATTATTATTTCTGCATCTGGAATAGGTAATTTTAAAACTGACACTATTAAAAGAAAAAAAATGGGTAAAAATCTATTTATAGTTGGAGATTTTGAAACTGATGTAGATAACAATAAAACTTATTCTCATAAGGTTAACACTGTTGCCTCTATTATGGCTGAATTAGTTTTAGAAAAAGGAGGATATTGTGAGAAATAGAATTTCTATTCCTGAAGGTATTTATGGAATTACTGGAGATAACTTTTCCAATGGTAAATCTAATTTAGAATGCGTTAAGGAAATGATTAAAGGTGGTATTAAAATTATTCAATACCGTGATAAAAATAAATCTATAAATGAAAAATTAAAAGAAGCTTTAGAAATAAAAAAACTTTGTAAAGAAAACAATGTTTTATTTATTGTAAATGATCATATTGATGTGGCTCTTTTAGTAGATGCAGATGGAGTTCATGTGGGACAAGATGATTTGGATCCTAAATATGTTAGGGAACTCATTGGAGATAATAAAATAATAGGACTTTCCACTCATTCTCCTGAACAAGGAATAAAAGCCAACTTAAATCCTTATATAGACTATATTGGGGTTGGACCTATCTTCCCTACTACTACTAAGGATACTGCTCCTGTTGGACTTGAATATTTAGACTTTGTAATTAATAATTTAGATATCCCTTTTACTGCTATAGGAGGAATTAAATCTAATAATCTCAATATCATAAAAAAACATGGAGCTAAGAGAGTTTGTCTTGTAAGTGAAATCGTTGGAGCTAATCATATCTCTGATAAAGTTAAAGAACTTTATCAATTATTAAAATAAAAAAATTTTGTTTCGTCCTTTTTAATCACAGCAATAAAAAAATGGAGATTGCCCTCCATTTTTTTTATTTATATCTTAATCTTTTAATTCTTCTAGTGACTTTTCCATTTTCTTTATCTTTGTACTCATTTCATTTATTCTAATTTCTATAGTACTTAATATCCAATATTGAAAATGATTAGCTCTACTCATTTCATAAAGAAGCCAAATTATTTTAACTATTCCAAGCATCATAGCACAATACATTGTTACATTTATAGGAATTTTTCTTAAAACTCCTCCAGTAAATAATAATATTCCAATCATCCCTATTAACAACATATTTACTCTTTTAGTTTGAATATTATCTTTTCCACCTAGTTTTCCAACTATTTGTTTTACTCTATCTTTTTCTTTTTTAAATTCTTCTAATTCTTCTAAAAGTTTTTGATGATTATCCATAGAGCACCTCCATTTTATAATTAAATTAATATTTAGCTATAGTCGGCATATTTCTTTTATATTCATTTCTTTTTATTCTTTTAAATATAGTATTTACGATATCTTTATTATATCCCATATCTTCTAATTCTTCTTGAGTTTTGTTCTCTCTAGCAAATTGAAATAATATTTCATCAGCCATATCATAAGTAAATCCTAACTCTTCTTCATCTGTCTGACCTTCCCATAAATCTGCACTAGGTTTTTTCTCTATAAGTTCTTTTGGAACTCCTAATCTTCTTGATAATTCAAATACTTGAGCTTTAAATAATTCACCTATAGGATTAATTGCACATGCAGTATCCCCAAATTGAGTTCCATACCCTAATAATATTTCTGTTTTATTAGATGTTCCTATTACTAAAGCATTTTCTTTAGAAGAGTTATCAAACAATACCGCCATTCTAGTTCTTGCCATCATATTTCCTCTTCTTAAACTAGTTGCTTCTCCTTCATTTGCAAAATAAGCATCTACCATTGGAGTTATTTCTATCTTTCTATTTTTTATTCCTAATTTTTCAACAACTAATTTTGCATGATCTAAACTTCCTTGACTTGAAGTCTTATAAGGCATCATTAATGTACATACATTTTCTTTTCCTAAAGCTTTAGTAGCTATAAATGCAACTAATGCTGAATCTATACCTCCAGAAAGACCTAATATAACTTTTTTAAAACCTCTCTTTTCTACTTCATCTTTTACAAATTTAACTAATTTACCTTCAATTTCGTCCATAGGACTTGTCATTTTTTCAAGTATGTCTTCTCTCATCTCTTCCTCCTAAAGTAAAAACTCTCTATCTAAACCAAATTTCCCTAACTTAGCACTTCTGTAATCTCTTAGTAAAGTATGAGTTGCTTGATGGATATTTAATTTTTCTCCTTTTTGAAGCATTTTCATTCTAAGAGCTATTTTTTCTATTACATTTCCTGCTACACCTTCAAAATCTTCATCTAAAAGCTTATATTTTTTCTTTAGATTATCTTTTAGCCCATAAGATATCATTTTTTCAATCAAAATGCAAGCTACATCTTCAATAGGTAAAATTTCATCCTTTATTGCTCCAGAGATGGCTAAATTATATCCAACCTTCTCGTCTTCAAATTTTGGCCATAAAATTCCTGGAGTATCTAATAATTCTAACCCTTCTTTTATCCTTATCCATTGTTTACCCTTTGTATATCCTGGTTTATTTCCTACTCCTGCTGTATTTTTACCAACAATTTTATTAATCAATCTTGATTTTCCTACATTTGGAATTCCAGTAACCATTAATCTTGTATTTACTTTTCTAAGACCTTTCTTCATAAGTCTTTCTCTTTTTTCTGAAGCTACTTTATCTATAATAGAAAATAATTTTTTCATATTAAATCCTGTCTCTGCACTTAATTCTAAAACTTCATCTGCATCATTATTATCTAAAAAATATTTTTTCCATAACGCTAACTCTTTTTTATCAACTAAATCTGCTTTATTTATTACTATTATTCTTTTTTTATTTTTAGAAAATATTCTAATATCTGGATTTCTACTAGAAATAGGAATTCTTGCATCCACTACTTCTAAAACTATATCTATTAGTGGCATATTCTCTTTCATCATATCTTTAGTTTTTTTCATATGACCTGGATACCAGTTAATTTTTGTCATTGCCATTAATATTCACCCTCTTCTTTCATATTCGCATATTTATTAACCTTTTCTTTTTTAGGTTCTTGTTCATTTCCTCTTACTATTATTACAAATTCACCCTTTAACGTTTTATCTTGTAAACGTTCTATCAATTCTTCAATTGTTCCCCTTATTATTTCTTCATAAATTTTAGTTATTTCTCTTACTAGAACAACCTCTTTATTTCCAATATATTCTCTCACATCATTTAACGTTTTTATTACTCTATGAGGAGATTCAAAAAACATTATTGTTCTTTTCTCTTCTGCTAATGATTTTAACAATGTTTGTCTTCCTTTCTTTTTAGGAAGAAACCCTTCAAATATAAATCTTCTCATAGAAACCCCTGCTACAGAAGCAGCAGCAGTCATAGCGCTTACTCCTGGAATTGGAGTTACTTGTAACCCTTCTTTTAAAGCTTTATCTACAACTTCGTAGCCTGGATCTGAAATGCAAGGAGTTCCTGCATCTGTAACTAAAGCTACATTTTTTCCTTCTTTTAATAAATTAACTATATTTTCTACTTGATGTTGCTTTGTATGTTCATCATATCTATATAAAGTATTAGAAATTTCTAGATGATTTAAAAGTTTTTTAGTTACTCTTGTATCTTCAGCAAAAATATAATCTGCTTCTTTTAAAATTCTAACTGCTCTTAAAGTTATATCTTCTAAATTTCCTATTGGAGTTGCCACTATATAAAGCATAATTCCACCTTTCTTTTATTTCTTATTTTTTTTATTTTTATAATTTTTTATCATTTTTAATATTTCTTTTTCCGCAGCCTTTAATTGCTTATCTTCTTTTGAAATTAAATCTTTTGCTTCCTTTTCTCCCACTGCATCTTTTAATAATTTTTCCTTACTTTTTTCTTGAGATTTCTCATTTATATTTGTTATAATTCCATCATAAAATAAGAAATCATCTTCTTCTTCAACTTTTATATCTGGTTCTATTCCTTTTCCATTTATATTTTCTCCCTTAGGTGTATAGTATTTAGCTATTGTCAATTTTATTCCATCTCCATCTGGTAATGGCATTAAAACTTGTACACTTCCTTTTCCATAACTTTTTTCTCCTAAAAGAACTCCTCTTTTGTAATCTCTAACTGCTCCAGAAACTATTTCAGAAGCAGAAGCACTACCTTCATTAATTAAAATAATTAATGGAAAATCACCATAATATTTTCCCTCTCTTTCAGAAAATATTTCTTTTCCTTTTTTAGGTCTTTCACTTACTATTATTCCTTTTTCTATAAACATAGAGCCTATTTTTATAGCTTGATCTATTCTTCCACCTGGATTATTTCTTAAATCAAATATAAGCCCTTGCATTCCTTGGTTTTGTAGTTTTTCTAAACTTTTAGAAACCTGTAAATCTACATCTGCACCAAATTGAGTTAATTTAATATAACCTACTTTATTAGATAACATTTTGCTTCTTACATTTTCTAGTTTTATATTAGCTCTTTTTAATATAACTTCTTTTTCTTTCTTTTCTTTTTCTCTATAAATTAAAAGTTTTACACTAGTTCCAACTTTCCCTTTTAATTTTTTAGAAGCATCTTCTAGTTCCATATTATAAGTACTTTCATTATCTATCTTTATTATTTTATCATTGGGTCTGATTCCTGCCTTAAATGCTGGAGTTCCTTCTATTAATAATTCAACTGTTACCGGTTCATTAGAATGCTTTCTAATTATCATTCCCACACCAGTATATTCTCCACTTATTTTATCTTCTAAATCTTCCATTCCATCCTTTGAAAAATAATTAGAATGAGGATCTTCTAAAGATTCTATCATTCCCTTTAAAGCTCCTTGCATAAGAATAGTTTTATTTATTTTTTTTTCTCCTACAAAATTTTCTGTAATAATATCCATTATATCGGAAATTTCCTTCAACTGTTTTACGTTACTCATAAAGCCTGTTTTTTCTTTTGCTGATATATTAACAGTAATTAATCCCATTATTAGTACCACTAATAACTTCTTTAATTTTCTCATAAAGCTCCCCCTAAATTTTCACAACAATTAACAATTTCTTCAATATTTATATCAGTTTCTACTTCTTTCATTCCAAATATTGATAAATATTCTGAATTTCCCTTCCCCCCTTTTATTGGAGAATAATCTAATTTTTCCAAATACAATTCCCTTTTACTCGCTTCTTCTATAACTCTATTTATAGCAAATCTTTGATTTTCTTTCTTTTTAACTATTCCTCCCTTTGATAACATTGATTTTTCAACTTCAAATTGAGGCTTAATTAATGCCATTAATTTAGTTCCATCTGAAAAAAATTTTTTAAGATGTTCAAATACATTAGTTATTGAAATAAAAGAAACATCCATAACTATATAATCTATTTCTAAATTATCAACATCTTCTAATTTTAAATCTCTTATATGGGTATTTTCAAGTGAAGTCACTCTCTCATCTGATCTTAGTTTCCAATCAAGTTGATTTGTCCCAACATCAACAGCGTAAACATGTTTAGCTCCATTTAAAAGAGCACAATGAGTAAATCCCCCTGTCGAAGCTCCTACATCTAAAATTATCTTATCTTGAAAATTTAATTGAAAAACCCTTAAAGCTTTTTCTAATTTTAATCCCCCTCTACTTACATAAGGAAATTTTTTACCCTTTATTCTAATTTCAAGTTCATCATTATCAGGTATCTTTATCATAGTTCCAGCTTTATCAATCTTTGTTTCATTAACTATTACCTGTCCCGCCATAATAAATCTTTTTGCTATATCTAAATTTTCACAAAAACCGTTTTTTACTAAAAGAACATCTAGTCTCTCTTTCATTTATTTCTCCTAATTTTTTAAATTAATCTTCAAATATCTCTCTATCATTTAAATAATTTAATGCTTCGTTATCTAATATTAACTCTTTAAATCCTTTTTTTTCAACAGAAGATATTAATTTTGAAGTTTCTCTTACTCGTTTTGTAAAAAAATCATCTCCTATTGGAACTTTCTTTACTTTTTTATAATAATTTAATAAATGCTTAGTATTCTTGCATCTAGTTTCTATCTTAGCTCTTTTTAATCTATCTTTAATTACTCCTAATGTACAACTAATTTTTTGGCTTGCTTCTACCATATTATATCCTTTTGCTAGCAAAGCTAATATTTCATTTGCTGATATTGGATTTATTCTATGATATTTAGCTGAATACATATCTGCTTTATGAACTATCTTAGCTTCTTTTGTACTTGGATAAATTTTTCCCCATTTTCCATGATGAGAAACAACTATATGTGTAATCTGTTTCTTTATTTCTTCCTTTAATTGTGAGCCTACCTCTACTTCCACTTCTGTTAAAATATTTTCAGCTTCCTTAACTATATAGTCTGGCTTTTTTAACATCATTTGAGAGTGAGAAAATATTTCAGATTTAGATCTTATACTTCCCTTACTCAAATCATGAATAATTACTCCAATAATTATCGAAAATAAATCAATTTTCCCCATTGAATTTTCCAAGTTTCCATATTCGTTTTTAACTTCATCTATTGAAATTTTTAATACATCATAAGTATGAGCTGTAACTTTAACTCCTTGGTCATCGTATTTTTCTAGTTCATTAACTTCTTTAGTATTTATAAGTGTTTTTATAAATTTTAATACTTTTTGGTTAATTTGATTCATTAATCTTCCCTTCTATATTTCTAACTAAACTTTCTCCTCTTAATCCACATAATTGAAGGAGTTCTCCTCTTTCCCCATGTGATATTTTTCCATTATTTATTCCTATTTTGTGGATCTGTTTTTTAATGTTATTTTCATTTAAAAAATCTATTATTTCAGTTCCAAATCCATTTTGTATATACCCTTCTTCTAATATAAATATATTTTTATATTTTTTAAATTCATTTTTTATATAATCTTCGTCAAAGGGTCTTATTGAACCTGCACTAACTATAGTTCCACTTAAATTTTTAGAGATTAATTTATCTTTAACCATTAAAAGTTCTTCCAACATATTACCAGTTGCGATATATAAGTTATCTGTCCCCTTAATAATTTCATTCCATTTCCCTAATTGAAATTTAAAATTATATTCTTTATCACAAACCCATCCTTTATTGTATCTTATAGCAATAGGTTGTTTTACATCTAAACTAAATTTTATCATTTCCTTCATTTCTTTTTGTGTTGTTGGTGACAACACTATAAAATTAGGAATATTCAATAAAAATGAGATATCATATAAGCCATGATGAGTCTTCCCATCCTGACCAACTATTCCAGCTCTATCAATACATAATCTTATTGGCAAATTTTGTAAAGAAACATCATGAATTAATTGTCCTACTCCTCTTTGTAAAAATGTTGAATATACTGCAAAATAAGGTTTCTTACCTGATTTTGCCAAACCTGCAGCAAAAGTTACTCCATGCCCCTCTGCTATTCCTATATCAAAACTTCTACTTGGATATTTTGTAAAGAAATTCTTTAATCCTGTTCCACTTACCATTCCTGCTGAAATCGCCATAATATCTTCATCGTTTTTCGCATATTTACTTAATTCTTCTCCAAAAATTTTTGATGTTGTTACTTCATTTATATTTTTATTTGGATTATAAGGACTTACCCCATGAAATTTTTCTTTATTTTCTTCTGCTGGTAAATACCCTTTTCCTTTTTTTGTTTTAACATGTACAAAAATAGGACCTTCCATCTCTTTTGTTTCTTCAAATATTGAAACTAATTGCTCTATATTATGCCCATCTACTACTCCAAAATATTTAAACCCTATGTTTTGAGGAATATTTATTGGTAAAAGTATATTTTTTATTCGATGCTCAGCTTTTCCCAAAGTATCATGAACTTTTTTTCTTAAATTTCCTTTATTTATTATACTTTTAACATCTTTTCTTAAACTTAAATATGTCTTACTTAAAAGCATTTTACTAAAAAATTTAGAAAGACATCCTACGCTTTTCCCAATTGACATATCATTGTCATTTAAAACAACTATCATATTTTTTAAATTTATCATATTATTTAAAGCTTCAAGAGAATGTCCATTTGCTATGGAAGCATCTCCAACAACTACTATTATTTTTTTATTTGGATAAGCTACTGCCATTCCACAAGCTGCAGATAATGCACTTCCTGCATGACCACTTATAAAATTATCATATTCACTTTCCTCAGGATCTAAAAAAGGTCCTACTCCATCTAACTTTCTTAGAGTATTAAAATTGTTTTTTCTGTCTGTCAAAAGTTTATATACATAAGCTTGATGCCCCACATCAAATAAAATTTTATTTTCCTTGAAATTAAAAACTCTATCTAATGCTACTGTCAATTCTACAACTCCTAAATTAGAAGCTAAATGTCCTCCATTTTTTAGAACAACATCTATTATCTTTTCTCTAAGACCTTTACATAAATTATTTAATTCATCTACCTGCATATTTTCTATATTCATAAATCCACCTTAATTTTCTATGGAATTAAATAACTTTTAAATAATAAAGCTACACCTACTCCTAATATCATCCCTACAAATACTTCTATTGGAGTATGACCTAAAAGTTCCTTTAATTTTTCATCATTAAATTTTTCACCAATTTTAAAACTAAGTCCATCAACCATTTTATTTACAACTCTAGCTTGTTTTCCTGCTGCTCTTCTTATTCCTGCTGCGTCATACATAATTATCCCTGCAAATACCAAAGTTATCGAAAATAATGGATCTCTTGTTCCATAAACTATTCCTACACAAGTTGCTAAACAAGAAACTGTTGAAGAATGCGAACTTGGCATTCCTCCAGTTTCGTAAAATCTTTTTAAATTAAAAGCTTTATCTACAAAAATTGTTGCTATCACTTTATAAAATTGAGCTATAAACCACGCTATAAATGTTACATCTAATATTTTATTTCCAAAAATAATTCCATATTCATCCATATCATAACCTCTTATTTTATTTTATTTTTGATACCTCTTCTGAAATTTTAGGATTATCCTTATTAGGTTTATAAAGTATTATTGTTCTCCCTATAATTCCTACCACTTCACAATTTGTTTTCTCTGCAATTGTTTCTGCTAAATCTCTTTTACTAATTTCTACTGTTTGAAGCATTTTAACTTTAATAAGTTCTCTTGATTCTATTGCATCTAAGATACTTTGTCCCAAATTATCTGTATAACCATCTTTCCCTACTCTTACTAAAGCACTTATTTCATGAGCTCTTTTTCTTAAAAATTCTCTTTGTCTGTTATTCATTTTTTCTCCTCTTCATTTATATCTTTTATTTTTTCTAAACTTCCATTATTATAGGTAAAATCACTGGGTTTCTTTTTGTTTTATTATAAACATACCTTCCTACAGCTTCCTTTGTTATATTTTTAATAGGTTGCCAATCTTTAATTTTTTCATTTTCTATTTTTTCTAATTTTTTATTAATATGTTCTACCGTTCCTTTTATTAACGCTTCAGAATCTTTAGAGTAAGTAAATCCTCTAGTTACTATTTCTGGCCCAGAAACTATCTTCCCTGTCTCTTTATGCCAAGTAAATACAACTATTATAACTCCATCTTGAGAAAGTTGCTGTCTATCTCTAAGAACTGTTTGCCCTATATCTCCTACTCCTAATCCGTCAATAAATGTAGCCCCTGCACTAACTTTACCTTTTAATTTAGCATAACTTTTGGTTACTTCTACTTTACTTCCATTTAGTCCTAAAACTGTATTTGATTTTTTCATTCCAGTTCTCAACGCTGTTTCTATATGGGCTTTCAACATTTTATATTCTCCATGTACCGGCATAAAGTTTTTAGGATTAATTACATTAAATAATAATTCTTGTTCTAATTTACTTCCATGTCCTGAAACATGAATTCCTGCTACTTTTTTAAATATTACTTCAGCATCGTACTTTAATAAATTATTTATATTTTTAGAAACCGCTTTTTCGTTTCCTGGAATAGGAGTAGCTGAAATTATTACAGTATCTCCTTCTTTTACTTTAGTATGTTTATGTATGTTAGAAGCTATTCTAGATAAAGAAGCTCTTGGTTCTCCTTGAGTTCCGGTACAAAGTATAACTACTTTATTATCTTTTTGCTTATCAACATCTGCCAAAGATATCATTGTATCTTTTTTTAATTTTAAATACCCTAATCTTGAAGCTATATCAAAAGTTCTAACTAAACTTCTACCATCAATAGCTATTTTTCTTCCATAAGATTCTGCTATTTCAACTATTTGTTGTAATCTATGAATATGAGATGCAAAAGCTGCAATAATAATTCTTCCCTTTGCCTTTGCAAATTCTATTTTAAAAGCTTCCCCAACAGTACTTTCTGAAGGTGTAAATCCTTCTGTTTCAGCATTAGTTGAATCTGATAATAATAAATCTACTCCTTTTTCTCCAATCTCTGCAAATCTAGCTAAATCTGTTTTTTGATTATCTACTGGAGTTAAATCTATCTTAAAATCTCCTGTAAATAAAACATTTCCTGCTGGAGTTTTTACATGAATAGAATAAGAATCTGCTATTGAATGAGTTATTCTAATAAATTCTATATTAAAATATTTTCCAACTTTAACTCTTGATCTATTTTTCACTTCTCTTAATTTAGGAACATTTTTTATTTTATGATTATCAAATTTATTTTCAATAAGAGCTAGCGTTAATTTTCCTGCAAAAATAGAAACATCTGAATCTATTTTTTGATATAAATATGGAATTCCTCCTATATGATCCTCATGTCCATGAGTTACAAATAATCCTTTAATTTTAGATTTATTATTTTCAACATAACTAAAGTCAGGAATAACTACGTCAATACCAAGTAACCCTTCTCCTGGAAATCCTAATCCACAATCAATAATTACTATTTCATCTCTATATTGAACTAATGTCATATTTTTACCCACTTCATCTAAACCACCTAAAGGCATTATGTACATTTTTTCTTCTTTTGTCTTCAATCCTTTATTATCTACTACTTTTTTATCTATAACTTTTTTATTTTGTGGCTTCTTCTTTGGTGTTTTTTTATCTAATGTTTTCTCATTATTTTTTTCTTTAACTTTTTTTTCTTTTATCATTTTCTCCCTCTTTTTGTATTCCGTGGTATAAGAATTGATATTCATCTATAAATTTTTTAGTCAGAGCTCCCGCTACGGCTCCTCCCCCACCAGCTCCCTGTAATAAAACCGCAAATACAATTTCTGGTTTTTTTACTGGAAAATACCCTGCAATTTCCGCATGAGTTTCATCAAAATGAGCGTTTTGAGCTGATCCACTTTTTGCAGCTATTTTTAAATTTTTAGTTCTCAATCTTTTTCCTGTACCATGTTTATCTTCAACTACTCCAACCATAGCATCTTCCATAATATTATAAAATCTTCTAGGATAATTAACTTCTAAAGACTTCTTTGAAGATGTCTTTTCCTTTCCAGAATCTGTTATTATATATTTCACTACCTTTGGAGTATAAGCATATCCTTTATTTGCTAATACACAATATGCTCTTGCAATTTGAATTGGAGTAACTGTTACATATCCTTGTCCTATAGAATAGTTTATAGTATCTCCTGTATACCATCCCTGTTTAAATCTTTTCTTTTTCCACTCTGGACTTGGGACAATTCCACTTTTTTCTCCAGAGATATCAATACCTGTTTTTTCTCCTAAACCAAAATTTTTTGCAGCTTTAGTTATAACTTTTGAACCATACTTATGACCAAATTTATAATAATAAGTATTTACTGATTGAATTATTGATTTTTTTAAATCTGTTGGTCCATGTCCTCCTCTTTTCCAAGATTTCCAAGACCATTCTCCAATTGAATAAATTGCATTTCTTCCTGGATTCTTTTCTTTAGGATCTAGCCCTGCATTCATAAAACCAAAAGCTACTATAGGTTTAAAAACTGATCCTGGAGGATATTCTCCTGCAATAGCTTTATTTGTTAAAGGTTTTCTCTTATCATATAAAATTTTATTCCAAACATCTGATGGAATGCTAGAAGAAAATATATCTAGAGGATAAGTTGGATAACTAACAATAGTTAATATTTCACCATTTTTAGGATTTATAGCTATGAAAGATCCTGTTAATTTACTTTTTTTAAATTCATTTTCCATAAAAGTTTGTAATCTCATATCAATAGTTAACTGAATATCTTTTCCCTTTTCTGAAGGTTGTTGCTTAATAGTTTTTAAAGCAATTCCTCTAGCGTTAATTTCAAAATATTGATAACCTTTTTTTCCTTTTAATACAGAATCATACTCTTTTTCAACACCCTCTTTACCTATAATGTCTTTTTCTGAATAACCCTGATCTTTTAACTTTTCATACTCTCTATTTGATATTTTTTTTACATAACCTATTAAATGAGATGATGAATTTGGATATAAATACTTTCTTTTATAATACATTTCAACTTCTAAATAAGGATATTCCTCTATTTTTTCAAATATTTTATGTGCCACTTCTTCTTTTAAATCTTCTATCAATGTATTCCGTCTAGTATACATTGATATTTCTCCATATCTTATTCTTTTCTTTATATACTTTTCTGAATAACCAGTTAAATTGCTTATATTTTTTATAATTTCAGGATTTGTTTTTCTTTCTTTCAAATAATTAAGTCTATAACCAATTTTACTTGTTGCTATAATCTCACCATTTGCATCTAATATATTTCCTCTTATAGCCTCTTTTCTTATAAACCTTACCCTATTATTTGTAGATTTATCTTCGTATTCTTGACCTTTATATATTTGAAGATATCCTAATCTAATTAATAAAATTCCAAATAAAATTAATATAAAAATTTTAGCTAATGCATATCTTTTAGATTTATCTATACCTAATATTGTAAATTTAGATTTCTTCATTTAATTGCTCCTGCCATTTCTTTTCTATAAATTTTTAAATATATATAATTAAATATACTACATAAAATCAAATTAATTATAAAAACTTCATTAATTTTCCTTAAAAATATTATATGCCACAGGAATACTTGTACCAATGAAAAAATTGGAATATTTAAATATTGATATTTAATATTTTTTTGAATCAATAAAAATATTAAATAGAATCCTAAAAATATAAATATATTTATAAAAATTTTATCAGTTTGCAATGAATAAACTACAGTTAATAAACCTACTAAATATAAATTATTTACTTTTTTATAACTAGATAAATATAATAAATACGGCATTACTAAAGAGCAACTTGTTACTCTTAAAGATATACTATTTGTTATAAAAATTAATATTAATGCCAATGTAGTTACCATATTTTCCCCTTTTTATATTATTAATTAGCTATAACTATAACCTTATTTTTTAATTCATCTCTTTCAATCATCTTATTTATTCCTAGTTTTTTTGCTATCTTATAAGCTGTATAATAATCTTCTTTGTTATAATTTATTTGAGTATCTGTTCCTGATATTTTAGTTTTCTTTTCTATTACACTATTATACCCATCTTTCTTTAAAGCTTTAACATATTTAGAAGCTATTTCTCCTTCTCCTTTTACTTCAACATCAAATATTTTCTTACTTTCTTTTCCTAGTACAATTACAACATTTGCTAAAGTTGGAATTGTAGCGTCTTCTTTAATCTTAAAATATCTTTCATTTACTTGCATTAAAATATCTTCTATTTTTTCTCTATGTAGATCATTTATTATGATATAGCTAAATTGACTATTAGTTTCATAATTTGCAGCATTATATTTTAAGCCAAAGAACGATTTTAATTTTTCTCCAGTTCTTCTTGCATGACCTGGTTTACCATTAGCATTTAAAATATCAACAACAATATTTTTGTTTTCTATTTTTTCAGATTTTTTATCTCTATATAAATCTTCAAACATAGGCTCTATACTTGAAGTTAGTATATGTCTCTTGTCATTTATCATAACCTCTGGAACATTTCTTGCATTTTTTACTTTTAAATCCATTTCTCCATACTTAACTTTTTTATATTTATCTATCTTTTCTGGAAAAATTAAATTTATTCTTTTTAATATTTCTTCATAATTTCTAACCTTTACTAATTCTTTAAAAGAAACATCTTTATCTATTTGAATGTTAAAAGGAATTTTTATAGCTAATCTATCTTCATAAACTAAAAAAATATTATTTTTTCCAATTAAAGCGTATCTATCTAATTTTTCAGTTTCTTTATTGTCGCTTAATACATTAAAAACCAAAGTTAAAACTGCTATTACAAAAACAACTGCTCCTAATAATGTATATTTAACTCTTGATGCCTTCTTTTTAATATCCACCTATTAACAACTCCTTTTCTAATTTTTCTATCTTTATCTCTAGTTCATCATTTACCTTAAGATTATTTCCACATATTTTTACTCTTAAATAATTTTCACTATATCCATAATAGAAACCATCTTCTTTTCTTTCTTCTATTAAGACATTTAATTTTTCACCAATATATTTTCTTCTAATTTTTTCTCCAAATTCTTTAACTTCTTTTTCTAAATCAGCAACCCTAAGTTTTTTATCATTAGTTTTCACTTTATTAGGATAAGTTACAGCTAATGTATTTTCTCTTTCTGAATAAGGAAATACATGAAGAGAAGAAAAGCCTATTTCTTCAATAACTTTTTTTGTGTTTTCATACATTTCATTTGTTTCTCCAGGAAACCCAACTATTACATCTGCTGTATATTCTATATTTTTAACCTCTTCCCTTAATTTAAATAATCTTTCCTTTATTAGGGATACACCATAATTTCTTTTCATCTTTCTTAAAATTTCATCATCACAAGATTGAAGAGAAATATGTAAATGAGGCATGATTTTCTTATTATTTTTCATTATATCAATAAACCTATCAGTTATCCTGTCTGGATATACTGATCCTATTCTTATTCTTTCTATTCCTTCAACTTTAATTAAAGCTTCCAACAAATCTTCAAAATCAATATCTTCCTTTAAGTCTTTTCCATAATCACCTAAATTAATACCAATTAAAATAATTTCTTTAAACCCTTCTTCTGCAAGCTTTTTAGCCTCTAAAATTACATTATCAAATTTTCTAGATCTACTTTTCCCTCTTCCAAATGGAATTTTACAATAAGAGCAAAAATTATTACATCCATCTTGTATTTTTATATAAGCTCTAGACATTTCTCTAAAAGTAGAAAATTCTAATTCTTTATAATCCACATCTTCAAAAATATTTAATACTAAATTATGATGATCCCTATTTGTATCTTGATTTATTATTAAATCTACAACTTCACTTTTATTAGTATTCCCTACAACATAATCAACTTCTTCTATTTTTAATAAATCTTCCCCATTTGTTTGGGCATAACATCCTGTTACAATAACTTTAGCGTTTGCATTTAATTTTTTTGTTCTTCTTAAAATATTTCTTGTTTTTCTATCTGCTACTGAGGTTACTGTACAAGAATTAACTACGTAAAAATCTGCTTCCTCTGTAAATTTAACTTCTTTATAACCTTTGTTTAAAAGTTTATTTTTTATGCTTTCTGTTTCATACTGATTTACTTTACACCCTAAAGTATAAAATGCCACTCTTTTATTTAAATTCATTTATTAATATTCCTCCAACTACAATAGCAGCTGTCTCTGCTCTTAAAATATTTCTTCCTAAAGTAACTATTTTTGAATTTTCTAATTCTTTTAAACCTTCTATTTCCTCTTCAGAAAATCCTCCTTCAGGGCCAATAATATACAATACTTTTTTTATTTTCTTTTTCTCTTCTTTTAGTAACTCTTTCAAACTATAATTTTCTTCATTTTCATAAGGAACTATAACTAAATCATAATTTTCATAAGAAATATCCTTTAGTTTTGTTATTTCATCTATGTCTAAAAAATTAACTCTTTGACATTGCTTTATTGCTTCTTTGGAAACAACATCCCATTTTTCTTTTTTTTCTTTCAACTTAACTATAGTTCTTTTTGTCTCTAAGGGTAATATTTTATCAATACCTATCTCTGTTAATTTTTGTATAACTAATTCCATTCTATCATTTTTTATTATAGAAATTCCTGCCTCTACTTTAATCTCATCTTTTTCTATCTCTTTTTCTGATAAAATTTTTAATTTTATTTCTTTTTTTTCAAGAAGCTGAACACTACAAAAATATTCTTTTTCTCCATCCACAGCTCTTACTTCATCCTTTTCTTTTATTCTAAAGGAATTTTTTAAATGATTGATATCTTTTTTATCTTTTACTATAATTTCTCCTGAAAAAATATTCTCTTTTCCTATTACAACTGTTATCATTAATTTCTCCTAAATTATACTTCTATTTTCTATAATATCTTTAATTGTATAAGCTTCTAAGATTTCTTTCATTTTATCATCTAATTTTTTCCAAATACAACTACAATCTTTTTCAACACATTCTGTAGATCTTTTAAATTGGTAAGCTTCGTTACAATTTATAATCATAGGATCCTCATCTAAAATCACATAAATTTCATATAAAGTTACTTTTTCTGGTTCTACTATAAGTTTGTATCCTCCGCTTGGTCCTCTTTTTCCTTCTATTATTTTTTTATTTTTCAATCTATATAAAATTTGTTCTAAATATTGAATAGAAATATTTTCTTTTTCTGAAATCTCTTTTATTCTTACCATTCTATCCTTGGAAGTTTCTGTAGCTATATAAGCTAAAGCTTTAAACCCATACTTAACTTTTTTACTTATTTTCATTATTTACTCCTTAACTTCAAAATGTTCTCTAGCTTTTTCAGTAATCATTCTTCCCCTTGGAGTCCTTTTAATATATCCTTTTTTAACTAAATAAGGTTCGTAGACTTCTTCTATAGTTCTCTTATCTTCACCCAACATTAAGGATAAGGTCTCGACACCTACTGGCCCACCATTATAATTTTTTATAATTGATATAATTATTCCCCTATCTAATTCATCTAATCCATCTTCATCTACTCCTAATAATTTAAGAGTTTCTAAAACTATTCTTTTAGTTATTATTCCATTTCCTCTAATCTCAGCATAATCTCTTACTCTTTTCAAAAATCTATTAGCTATTCTTGGAGTTCCCCTGCTTCTTTTAGCAATTTCACTTGCACCTTCTTTATCTATAGAAACTTCCAATACTTTAGCTCCTCTTATAATAATCTCCATTAATTCTAAATTATTATAATATTCCATTCTATGAGTAACACCAAATCTATCTCTAAGAGGAGAGCTCAATAGTCCAACTCTTGTTGTAGCTCCAATAAGAGTAAACTTAGGTAACTCTATTCTTATAGATCTTGCTGCTGGTCCTTTCCCTATTATTATATCTAATTCTCCGTCTTCCATAGCTGGATATAGTATCTCTTCTACTGAAGTATTCAATCTATGAATTTCATCTATAAACAAAATATCATTTTCTTCTAAAGACGTTAAAATAGCTGCCAAATCCCCAGCTTTATCTAACACTGGTCCTGAAGTTATTTTTAGACTTACATCCATTTCATTTGCAATAACTCCAGCAAGAGTTGTTTTCCCAAGACCTGGTGGTCCATATAATAAAATATGATCCATACAACTCTCTCTTCTTTTAGCAGCTTCTATAAAAATTTGCATCTTTTCTTTTAATTTAGATTGCCCTATATATTCATAAAATCTTTTAGGTCTAAGACTCTTTTGGATATCTGTTTCACTAAATATTTCTTTTTCTGTAACTATTCTATCATCCAAAACTATTCTCCTTAATTACATAAAACTAATTAACATAAACTGAACAGCACCTATAATAGCTCCTAATATCGCACCTATAATTTCAATATGTTTTAATTCTTTCTTAGCAAGATCACATATTATTTTCTCTATCTTTTCTAGTGAAAAAGCATCCACTTTTTCTATAACTATTTCTTTAATATCAACACTTTCTTGTAAATAGTTAATGAATACTTTTATCATCTCATCTTTGTTTCCAAGTATACTATTTTTTATAGCTCCTTTTATTTTTTCTAAGATACTATCGTTTAAAAATAATGCTGCCATAGGAAATAAACTTAAAATTTCTTCCTTTAGTTTATCCTTTAAAACCTTATCTATTAATTCTCCTATTTTTTCTTCAATGTCTTCACTAGATATTTTAGAAGTTATATCTTCTAAAGAAAGTAATTCTTTCTCTACTACTTCTGCTATTCCTTGTCCTATTTCATGTTTTCTTTTAGGCAATAAACCTTGTATTTTAAATAATCCTAAATTTATTTCTTTATATGGTCTAAATAACATTTTTATAGCAATATAGTTTGTTGTCCATCCAATTAATGATCCTACAATAATTAAAATAATTCCTTTTAAAACTAAATCTTGATTCATTTTTCTGTTTCTCCTAGTATTCTCTTTATTTTTTATAAACTATTATACCATTTAAGTCTTATTTTTTAAAGCTTTTTATATTAATAGTTTCTTTCAAATTCCAATATCTTTTTTTCTAATTCTAGTTGCATTTTTAACTTTTTATTAGAAAAAACTAATTTATTATTTTCTATCATTTCCTTTTCTAACTCTTTTATTGTTTTTATTCCATTAAACTCTGGTCTTAATTTCTCATAATCTCCATTCAAATATAAGCTTTCTCCTTCTAAAAAGGAAAATTCTAAAGTATTTCTTATCAAATTTTTTAATTCTTCATAACTAATATCATATCTTTTTATCGCTTTCAAATATTCTATTACTATATTCCCTCTACTCACAGCTTCATCATCTGTACAAATAACTAAAGGTACCCCATATTTTCTGTATAAGTTAAAGGGATGCTCTTCCCCTTTAACACCTAATATTATTTCATTACTTGTTAAGCATATTTCAACTGGAATTTTGTTTTCCTTCATAACATTCAACGTTTCAAAACTTTCCCATTGAATACTTACTCCATGACCTATTCTTTTAGTTATTACTTTTCCCCTTTTATTTTTTTCTTTCTCTAAATAAAGTGTGCTAATTATTCTATCACTCATATTTTCCAAAGATTCTCTTTCTATTGTCAATTCTCCAGCATGAATAGATAAATTTATTTTTTTATTTGGATATTTTTCTTTAAAATACAGATATAAATATTTTAAAATTTTCATATGAGTCTCAAAATTTCTTCTTGATTCTAAAGAATCTTCTACTTCAACTACATTTACCCCTACAATTCTTGAATCTAAACATGAACTTAAAATAAATAAAAAAGCTTCTGAAAAGAAAGTTTCCAAATCAGCTGTCATTCTTCTTAAATAAGGCATATAGCCAACTTCTATATTCTTCAATCCATTTTCATACAAGTAATCTTCTCTTCTATCTAAAAAGTTTTTAAGTTCTAGCTTGTTCTCGTTTGTTATATTTTTTTCTAAAATTCCACAATATTCATTCATTTTTTCTAAATCAAATTCATTTTTAAGTTTAAGAGAATTTTGAAATTTTTCAATTAATTCTTCAGGAACACAGTCTGATATCATTTCAACATAACTCATATTTTCCAAATGATTTCTCTTTAAAATCTCTAGAATTAATTCCTCTTCTTTAACTTTAGAACTTAAAACATTTAAAAAAGTACTAAAAAAATGATTCGCTCCATTTTTTTTATTCTTTAATCCTCTCATACTGTAATTAGCAAAATAGTCTTCTAGATTTTCTTTTTCTAGAATTTTAATCGTTTTTATATTTCCATTTTTATCAGATTTTTCATATTCTTTTTCAGTTAAAAATTTATGAGTTCTTAAATCGTAATAATTATTATTTAAAATAGCTTTTTCATAAAGATGTTCGGAATAACCACCGCCTAAAGAATGATTATGTAAATCTCCTCCTTTTGGCATAGCTTTTAAAAACATAATAAGTTCAGGTATATTTTTCTTTATTTCTTCAAATTTTTCATTATTCACAGAATACCCCCTCAATATTTTTATATTTTTATTATATCATAAATTATTTTTTATGTTTTATAAAAAAAACCTCGCTAAGATTTAGCGAGGCAATTTATTTACTGTAGATTTATTCTCCTGCAGTACCATATTTTTCGATTAATTCTCTTTGTTCTCTTTTTTCTGAATCTAATTCATAAGCTTTTATAGATATCTTTATTTTTTGTCTTTCAGTATCAATTTCAATTATTTTACCTGTAATCATATCTCCAACTTTGAAAGTTTCTTTTAAATCTTTTATGTAATCTCTAGAAACTAATTGAGTTGGTATAAATCCATCTATTCCTTCTTCTAATTTTACAAATAATCCAAAGTCTTGAATATTTTTTATTTCTTTTTCAACAACGTCTCCAACTTTATAATTTTCCATAACTGTTTCCCATGGACTTTTTTCTAAAACTTTGATACTTCCTTTTATTTTCTTAGCTTCAAGATCTAATTCGATAACTTCACATTCAACTTCTTGACCTTTTTCAAATTTCTTATTTCCTACCCAACAGAAATCTGCTTGGTGAATAAATACATCTATTCCTTCTTCAACTTCTACAAAAATTCCATAAGCTTTAACTTCTGCAACTTTTCCAGTTAATCTTGTTCCTATTTTATATTTTTCTCCTGCTGTTTCCCATGGATCCGCTGATAATTGTTTTACACCTAATTTTAATTTTCTTCCTTCTGGTTTAAATTCAAGAATTTTAACTTTTAAAGAATCTCCTAATTTAGCAAATTCTGAAATTGCAACTTTCTTTTTATTCCAAGTAAAGTCAGAAACGTGTACTAATCCTTCTACTCCATCCATAATTTCAACTAAAACTCCATATTGTAATGTTTTAGTTACTTTACCATCAACAACATCTCCTATTTGATATTTGTCTTTTGCTGTTTCCCATGGATTTACAGTTAATGCTTTTAATGATAATTTTATATTTTTCTTTTCTTCTTCTAATTGAATAACTTTTACAGTTAATTTTTGTCCTAATTCAAATCCTTCAATTTTTTCAGCTTTTTTCCAAGAAATTTCAGAAATATGTATGAATCCTCTTAAGTGACCAAGAGTTACAACTATTCCAAATGGTAAAATTTCAGAAATTGTTCCTTCTAAAACATCTCCTAAGTTTATTTTAGCAAACTCTTCATTTCTTACTGCTACCGCTACATCTCTTCTAGAAACAGTAACTTTTTTACCTTTTCTTTCTTCTTTTAATTCTTTTATTAGTACTTCTACATCTTTTCCTAATATTTTTTGTCCATTTCTTGTTTCAGAAAGAGATTTTGGTAAGAATACTTGGTGAGAGAATATTTCTAATATATATCCTCCTCTTACTTCCCTTACAACTCTTCCAGTTAATTTTTCTTTAGCTTCATAAGCTTCTTTTAATTTTTCCCATCCAGTTTCCATTTCAATTCTTCTTCTAGAACCAATTAAAAATTCTCCTTCTGGTGTTTCTCCAACTAACATTACTTCTATTTCATCACCAACATTATATTTTGCTACTTCTTCAGTTTTTACTCTGACTGTTGTTACTTGGCTTGGTACATCTAGATAAGTAAAGTTTCTTTCCTTACTTTCTATTGTTCCTACTACTTTTTCTCCGCTTTTCCCTTCTTCTGGAAGGTACTCCGCTAGTAGCGCCTCAAATTCGTTATAATCCATGTTTGTCATCAAAATTCCCCCTTATGTCTTTTTCTATCTCTAATATTACTTTTTCCGGTGTTGATGCTCCTGCTGTTATTCCTATATTCTTAATATTTTGCAACCATTTTCTATTTAACTCACTTTTATTTTGTATTAAATAACTTTTATTATTAATACTTTTAGACAAATTATATAGTTTTTTCGTATTTGAACTAGCTAAATCTCCTACTATTAAAACTACATCTACTTCTTTAGCTAATTTTTCAACAGCTATTTGTCTTTCGTAAGTTGCTCCACATATTTTACTAAAAATTTCTATATTTTCATAGTTATTTTCTATATTTTTTTTAATTTGGAAAAATATCTCTTTATTTAAGGTAGTTTGAGTTAACAAACAATATTTTTTATTTTTCTCTACTTCAAAGTCTAAGAACTCATCATAATTAGCTAATACCTTTACATTTCTGCCAAAAGATACAATTCCTTTTACCTCTGGATGATTCTTATCTCCTATAAATAAAATTTCTTTTCCATTTTTTCCAGCTTCTATTAATGTTTCTCTTATTTTTTTAACAAAAATACAAGTTGCATCAATAATTTTAATTTCACTTCTCTTTAGTATATCATAAATTTCCTCTGTTGTCCCGTGTGCTCTTATAATTATTAAATCTTTTTTTTCAAATTTTATTTTACCTGAAATTAAATCCTCTTCTGAAACAGTTATAAATCCTTTTTTTTCCATATCTTCAACTACATTTTTATTGTGTACCAACATCCCTAAAATATAGGCTTTGTTATAATCTTTTTCTGTTTTTATAACACTTTCACATAAATTAATTGCTCCTGCAACCCCAAAACAAAAACCCATTTTTTCAGCTCTTATTATTTTCACTATTCTTCACCAAATTTTTCCACTTCAATTAAATTTTTCAAAGCTTCTAACATTTCTAATTCATCACTTCCATCAGCTTCAAGTTCTAATTTTCTTCCTTGCTCTGCTGCTAAAAGCATTAACCCCATAATACTTTTCCCATTTATTTCTTCATCATCATATCTCACTAATATTTCAGAATCAAATTTAGTAGCTATTTGAACAAACAACGATGAAGGTCTTGCATGTAAACCTGCTTTATTTTTTATTTCAACTTCTATTTTTTTCATTGTTTACCATCCTTACAATTTTTTTATATAAGTCTTCACTATTTTTTTCACTTCGGTAGAATCTTTACATTTTAGTATCTGATTTTTAAGGTTACCTAATTCATTAAACTTTATTTTTCTAACTATATTTCTCGCTCTTGGAATAAAGGTTTTAGCCATACTTAAATCTTTAATTCCAAAACTTAATAATATAACTACTCCAACTAATTCACCAGCCATTTCTCCACAAACAGAAACTTTTTTATTCTTTTCTAAACCAACTTCTGCTAGTGTATTTATAGCTCTTAAAACTGCTGGATGATAATAATCATATAATTCATTTTCTTTTTGGGAAAATCTATCTGTGGCTAAAATATACTGGGTTAAATCATTTGTTCCTATTGAGAAAAAGTCAATTTCTTCAGCTATTTCTCTAGCCATAAAAATAACAGAAGGAACCTCTACCATTATTCCAGTTTCTATATCTTCTTTAAATTTTAATCCTTCTTCTTTCAAATCTTCTTTAACTTCTTCTAAAATTTGTTTTATTTTTAAAATTTCAGCCCTACAAGAAACCATAGGATGCATTATTTTTATATCTTTTCCATAAGAACTTTGTAATATTGCTCTAAGTTGAGTTCTTAAAATCCTTTTTCTTCTAAGAGTAAATCTAATTCCCCTTTCTCCAAGGGAAGGATTTTCTTCACTTTCTATAGGACAATAAGGTAATATTTTATCCGCTCCTATATCTAAAGTTCTTATAATCATAGGTTTATCTTTGCCTATTTCTTCATTTATACTGTTATAAATTTTTATTTGTTCTTGCTCTGTAGGTAAACTGTTTCTTTCCATATAAACAAACTCTGTCCTAAGAAGTCCCACCCCACGAGGATTAACTCTTCTTAAAGCATTTAAATCTATATGTTGTCCTGCATTAAAATCTAAATTTATATCTACACCATCCACTGTAACTGAAGGCATATTTATATTTTTTTCTATTTCTTCCTTTTCTTTCTCAATAAATTTCTGTAATTTTTTGTATTCCTCTACTACTTCTAAAATAGGATTATTTATTACTCTAGCCTTTATGTGATAAGTATCTAATATAATCTCATCACTCCATTTCTCTAAAAATAAATCTTTTCCACCCATAAATGTTGGAATTTCTAAAGATTTAGCTAATATAGCAACATGGGAAGTTGTCCCTGAAAACTCCATTATAATTCCCTTTATTTCAACATGATTATTTACTAGCTCTAATAATTCTGAGGGTAAAATTTCTTTAGCAATCAATATTTTACCTTCTACGTTGTTATATAGCTCTTTTCTTCTAATCAAAGCAAATAGTAATCTATCTCTTATATCTTTCAAATCTGAAACTCTTTGCTGATAAACAGAATTTTTCTTTTTAGAAAATAATGTGATGTACTTTCCCAAAACTTTCTTTACAACTTCTTCAGCATTAAGTTTTTCTTTCCTTATCATACTCTCTATTTCTTTTAAAATTACAGGATCATTCAACATTTCAAAATGAACTATCAATATTTGTAAATCTTTTTTATCTACTTTTGTTCTTAGTTCATTTATTAACTTAGATAATTTTCCTTGTGCAAATTTAATCCCCTCTTTATATCTTAATATTTCATTGGCTATTTCCTCTTCCTTTAGGAAATACGGTTCTATCTCGATTTTTTTTTCGTACTTTAAAAAAGGCTTCCCGATTACTACCCCTTCATATATTCCTTTTCCATATATTTTTTCCATAATCTTTTCCTTTATAAATAATAATTTTACCTTTAAATTATATATTATTTGTAGTGTTTTTTCAATTTTTTTCAGTAATTTTACCACATTATTTTAATTTTTTTATTTGTAATTGAAAAAAAATTGTGATAAAATTTCCATTAATATATTTTTAAGAAGTATTTTTTTTGTTTTATTTTTACTTTTAGGAGGTATTTTTAAATGAATAACATGCTGGAAATTTTTGGAACAAACCATTTTTCTGAAATAGAGTTAAAAAGTAGAATCCCTGGTTCTATTTTTAAAGAATTTAAAGCTGTTCAAAGCGGAAAAAAACAACTGTCTATTTCTGTTGCTGAAGTAATTGCCAATGCTGCTAAAAACTGGGCTACTGAAAAAGGTGCTACTCACTTCACTCACTGGTTTCAACCATTAACTGAGCTTACTGCAGAAAAACATGAATCTTTTATTTCTGTTTCTTCTGATGGTAATATACTTTCTCAATTTTCTGGAAAAGAATTAATTAGAGGAGAAGCTGATACTTCTTCTTTCCCAAATGGTGGACTTCGTTCTACATTTGAAGCTAGAGGATATACAGCGTGGGATTTATCATCTCCTATGTTTTTAAGAGGACCTGAAAAAGCAAAAACTTTATTTATACCAACTGCTTTTGTTGGGTAT